>JAEXKM010000045.1 GCA_023445705.1 Pseudomonadota bacterium | reverse complement strand
GCCCTATGTCACCAGCCGTCCGGGGGTCGCCGGCGGCCGCACCGGCCACGTCGGAATGGGCCTGGGGTTCTTCATCGCCAAGACCTTGCTGGAACGAACCGGGGCAGTTGTGAATTTCCAGAACGGGAGACCTCGCGGCGCGGTGGTTTCGGCCCGCTGGCCGCGTGCGCGCATTGAGGTCAAGGGCGCGACGTCGTCATGAAGCCTCTTGCAGTCGGGCGCGAAGCTGCGACATGATGCCGCAGGAGGCGTATAAAAAGAACGCCCCTATCGGAGGTTGCGCATGACCGATCTCTCCGCCGACATCGCCGCACTGCCAGACAAGAGCCTGCTCGTCCTTGACGACGATGCGCCCCTGCGCACCCGCCTCGGCCGGGCGCTCGAGCAACGTGGGTTCGAGCCTGTGCTGGTCGGCAGCGTCGCTGAGGCCTTGTCCTCGGTGAAATCGAGCCCGCCCGCCTACGCCGTGCTCGACATGCGGCTGGAGGACGGCACCGGCCTGAAGGTCGTCGAGGCGATCCGCGAGGCCCGCCCTGACGCCAAGGTCGTGATGCTGACCGGCTACGGAAACATCGCCACCGCCGTCGCAGCGGTGAAGTCGGGCGCCATAGACTATCTCTCCAAGCCGGCGGACGCCGACGACGTGGCCCGCGCCCTGCTCGCCCGCAAGGACGAGTCCCCCGCCCCGCCGGAAAATCCGATGAGCGCCGACCGGGTGCGCTGGGAGCACATCCAGCGTGTCTATGAGCTGTGCGGTCACAATGTCTCGGAAACCGCCCGTCGCCTGAATATGCACCGCCGCACCCTGCAGCGGATCCTCGCCAAGCGCGCGCCGCGCTAGCCTTCCAGGGCGGTCGCGGCCACCCCGGCCGCTCGCATCGCCGCCAGGCGACCGAAGGCGATGGTCAGCGCCTTGCGCCGTGCGGGCGCGAGCGGCGTCACCGGCGCCTCGCGCAGCACCGCGCCGCCGAAACCGTCGCAGACCACCAGGCCCGGTTCGTCCGGCAGGATTTCGCGCGGAAACTCAGGCGCCACGGCGAAGGCGAAGCGGTCGCAATAGGGCAGGTACTCGTGCCACTTGCGATCGACACGATAGTCCTCGATCCCCGACTTCACCTCGACGATGGCGATCTCGCCTTTGGGCCCCAGGGCCATCAGGTCGGCTCGGCGGCCATTTGGCAGCGTCACCTCGGCCAGAGGCGCGTAGCCAAGATCGGCCAGCAGCCGCGCCGCGCCCCGGGTGACGTTCAAGGTGATCTGCGGCCGACCGACCGTGACGATGGCGACGTCCATGCCGAAACCATGTTCCGGTTTCGTTCGTGACGCAAGCGCGCCGACGACGCACCTTTCCCGGATAGGCCTAGTTCCGCGCCGGCAGCGGGAACTCCAGGCGGCCGATATCGTAGCCGAGCTGCTTCAGGCGGGCGAGGGCCTGGTTCTTGGCGGCGGCCGGCAAGGTGGGGCGCTCGGACATCAGCCAGACGGCGCGGCCGCCCGGCGTGCCCAGGATCAACCAACCCTGATCGGTGCGGTAGTCCAACACCCAGTATTCCTGGCGGACCAGGCCATTGAAGAAGGTCATCTGCAGGCGGGCGTTGGTCGACGGATCAACGACCTTGGCCTTGGCTTTCCACTCCGTGGCCGGCGCCGACAGCGATCCCTTGTGACAGGCCTGGACCACGGTGAAACCGTCGCCGGCCTTCGTCCACTCCGACGTGCCGCCCTGGCAGCCGGTCTGGATCTTGTTAGGCAGGCGCGCCACCTCGTACCAGCGGCCGGTCATCTTGCTGATGTCGATCCGCTGGGTTGGCGCAGGCGGCGGCCCCGCAAGCGCAGGACCGGCGGCGAGAAGAAGGGCGGAAAGAGCAAGAGCCAGGGCGCGCATGGTCGGAACGGATAGCCGGTGATCTTGGAATTGAAAACGCCCGCGGAATTTGTCCGCGGGCGCATGAACCGTATCCGAACGAATTGAGGCCATTCCGCGGCGGAATGACCTCCTGACCTATTCGGCTGCGATAGAGACGTTCGCGGCGATACGGTCCTTGAAGTTGATCTTCTGGAGATACTTGATCCCCTCCTCGGCGATGTCGTCGCCGACCATCTTGTCACCTTCGGACTTCAGCTCGTCCATATCGACATACATGCCGTAGAACGCCCGGGTCCGGTCGGAGATGATGCCCGCGTTCAGCAGGGTCTTGATGAGGACGCGGAAGATGTTGGTGGCTTCCTTCATGTCCTCGCGGCGGGCGTCGTCGGTCGCCAGGACCTGGATTTCCTCCAGCACCTTGTTCGGGTCGAGCCCGAACTCCTCGTAGAGCGCCACCTGCTCGCTGGGCGAGACCAGGTTGAACAACACGGCCTGGAAGCAGTGCGCCGCCCAGTCCTCGACGATCGCGTGTTCCTCGGGCGAGAGCTTGGGGATGGTGCGGTCGGCCCAGATCTTCCCGAACTTGTGGTGGAAGGCCTCGTCGGTCATCACCAGCTGCATGAGCTGGCGGCCGAGCGGGTCGTTGAGCTTCTGGTAGAAGGTGGCGAAGGCTCCCATGGCCAGGCCCTCGACCAGCATCTGCATGCCGATGATCTTCTTGTAGACCTCCGGGCTACCGATGATGTCGACCAGCAGGTCCTGCAGGACCTTGGAGCATTGGATCGGCCGGCCCCAGCGGGCCTTGATGTAGCGCGCGAAGGCGGTGACGTGGCGCGCCTCTTCCCGGGTCTGGTTGGCGGCGTATTCCTGGGCCCCCTGGTCGCGCAGCACGTGGCAGAGGCTCGCCGACAGGTTCAGCGCGCCCTGCTCGCCGTGCAGGATCGACGAGAACGAATAGAGCAGCGACTTGTTGATGAACTGGGCCCGCAGCTCGGGCGTGTTCAGCTTGCTCTTCACGTAGTCGGTCTGCAACGCGACGTTCAGTTCCTCGCTCACCAAGGGCTGGGTCTGCATGTCCCAAGGCGCGGAGAAGTCGATGTACTTGGGATCCAGCGGATCCCAGAAGTGGTCGTGCGTCGCCGAGATGATCTTGTCGAAAGCCGTCGAGCGCGCGTTGTAGCGGTCCAGCTCCAGCATCGACTCGAAGTCGTCCGGAGCGACGGCGTCATAGATCAGGTCCTTGGTGATGTTCCCATCAGCGCCCATGGCGGCTCTCCCTATGATCGTTGGAAGAACAGCAACACCGTCCCTCGGCGGCGTCAAAGGAAAATGACGCTCCCGTCAAATTTGTAATGATCGGCGTTCACTCAGGCGGTTCGCGGTCCGAACAGGATGATCCCGGCTCCGGCCAGGCATACCGCCGCGCCGATCAGGTCCCAGCGGTCGGGCCGGACCCGCTCCACCACCGCCAGCCAGACCAGCGAGGCGGCGATGTAGACCCCGCCATAGGCCGCATAGGCCCGCCCGGCCGCATCGGCCTCGACCTTGGTCGGCAGCCAGGCGAAGAGGACAAGGCTGAGCATCCCCGGCGCGACCAGCCAGGCCGGCTTGCCCTCCCGCAGCCAAGCCCAGAACGCAAAACAGCCGGCGATCTCGGCAAGGGCGGCGGCGGCGTAGACGATGGGTGTCATGAGCCGAGATGGCCGCAAGGCGAAGCCGAAGGCAACCCGGACGCGCCAAGATCCTCCCCCGCTGGGGGAGGATCTTGGCG
>JAEXKM010000306.1 GCA_023445705.1 Pseudomonadota bacterium | reverse complement strand
CTTCGGCCTCTTCGGTGGGCGCCAAGCGCGCCATGCCCTCGGTCTCGGCGATCGGGCCCGGCGAGATGGCGTTGACGCGCACGCCGCCCGGCCCCCACTCCAGCGCCAGGCACTTGGTCAGCATGTTGATCCCGGCCTTGGCGGCGCAGACATGAGCCTGGAAGAGAGAGGCGCGCTCGGCCTGGCCGGCGGTGATCGAGATCAGCGAGGCGCCCGGCCGGCGCAGGAACTCGAACGAGGCCCGCAGGACGTTGAAGGTGCCGATGAGGTCGATATCGACCACGGTCTTGAAACCGTTGGCGCTCATGCCGAGAGCCGGGGCGACGAAGTTGCCGGCCGCGCCGGACAGGACGATGTCGATGGGGCCGTATTCGTCGTGTGCCCGCTTCAGCGCAGCTTCGACGGCGGCGTAGTCGCGGACATCGGCGGCGATGCCGATGCACGGGCCGAAGGCTTGCACCTCCTTGGCGGCGGCTTGGATCTTTTCTTCGCTGCGGCTGATGATCACCACCTTGGCGCCCGCGGCGGCGAAGCGCTTGGCGATGCCGAGATTGATGCCGCTCGAAGCGCCGGCGACGAAGGCCGTTTTGCCGGCCAGTTCCTGGGTCATGCGTCCTCTCCCTTTGGGTTGGAGGAAGCTTAGCCCTCGCCTGCGGTGTCGCGAAAGCTTGACGCCACGTCTGGCGCGCTATTCATTATCGGTGATAACCTATTCGCGGGCGAAAGACCCGCAGCCAAGGGCTACTGGGAGAGGGAACGGACGGATGACCGCCACGGACATGGTTGCTGCACGGCCGGCGTCGGCCAAGACCGAGCACTTCGAAGTGCTGGTCGTCGGAGCTGGGATTTCCGGCATTGGCGCGGCCTATCACCTGCAGACGCAACGTCCCGGGACGAGTTTCGTGGTGCTGGAGTCGAAGGAAACCTTCGGCGGCACCTGGGTCACGCACCGCTATCCGGGCATTCGCTCCGACAGCGACCTCTATACCTTCGGCTATCGGTTCAAGCCGTGGACGGGCACGCCGATCGCGACCGCCGAGGAAATCCTCGCCTACATGGGCGAGGTCATCGAAGAGAACCACCTGGCCCAGCACATCCGCTACGGCCACAAGATCACCAACGCCAGCTGGTCCAGCCAGGACAACCTCTGGACCGTCGACGCGGTGCACGATGGCAAGCCGGTCCGTTTCACGACCAACTTCCTCTTCATGTGCCAGGGCTACTACAAGCACGACCAGGGCTACACGCCTGACTGGCCGGGCATGTCAGACTTCAAGGGCCCGATCATCCACCCGCAGACCTGGCCGGACGACGTCGACCTCAAGGGTAAGAAGGTCGTCGTCATCGGGTCGGGCGCGACCGCCGCGACCCTGGTGCCGAACATCTGCGACCAGGTCGAGCACGTGACGCTGCTGCAGCGCTCGCCGACCTATTTTGTCCCGGGCCGCAACGCCAACGAACTGGCCGACACCCTGCGCGAGCTGGAGGTCGACGAGGCCTGGATTCACGAGATCGTCCGGCGCAAGATCCTGCTCGACCAGGCCAACTTCACCCGGCGCGCCCAGGAAGAATCCGAGGCGGTGAAGGCAGAACTGCTGGCGGGCGTGCGGCTGTTCCTGGGCGACGACTTCGACGTCGACACCCACTTCACCCCCCGCTACCGGCCGTGGCGCCAGCGCATCGCCTTCATCCCCAACGGCGATCTCTTCATGGGGATCAAGTCGGGCAAGGCCTCGGTGGCGACGGACGAGATCGAGCGTTTCACCGCCAACGGCATCCTGCTGAAATCGGGGCGCGAGCTCGAGGCCGACGTGATCATCACCGCCACCGGGTTCGACCTCAGCGTGCTCGGCGACATTCCGTTCGAGGTGGACGGAAAACCTGTCGATTGGGCCTCTACCGTCACGTATCGCGGCATGATGTTCAGCAACGTGCCGAACCTGGTCTGGGTCTTCGGCTATTTCCGTGCGAGCTGGACCCTGCGGGCGGACCTGGTCGGCGACTTCGTCGCGCGGCTCCTGGCGAACATGCAGGACAAGGGCTACCGCAAGGTCGTTCCGCAGCCGCCGGAAGGCATGGAACTGAAGCCCTGGATCGATCCGGAGAACTTCAACCCCGGATACCTCATGCGCGGCCTGCACCTGATGCCCAAGAGCGGCGAGGGACACGAGTGGCAGCACACCCAGGACTACTGGGCCGAGAAGGACGAGATCCCGAAGATCGACCTCGACAGCCCGGCGCTCAAATACAGCTAAGCCAGGGCCCCTCCCCCCGGCGGGGGAGGGGCCGGGCGTTCTAGCGGTCGAGGCCGAGGGCGCGAGCGGCGTTGGCGCCCATCCACTTGGCGCGGATGCTGTCCTTCAGCGGCAGTTCGTCGGTCTCGGCGACCAGTTGCGGCAGCGGGACGTTCAGCGTGCCCCAGCCGGTGGCGAAGATGATCTTGTCCTGGAGATTGCGGGCTCCGTAATAGATCAGCGCCTCATAGCCTGCCCCCGGCGCGAGCATGTGCTTCACTCGCTTGCAGGCGAAGTCGATGTAGATGTTCTGGTGACGCGAGGCGATGGCGCAGGTCTCGGCCACCCAGGGCCAGCCCGTCAGGCCCGCGACGATCCGCAGCTCCGGAAAGCGAACGGCGACCTCGTCCAGGTATTTCGGGTGGGCGTAGTCGTAGGGGCGGTCGGACAGCAGGTGCAGGCCCGCAGTGATCCGCACCGGAATGTCCAGCTCGACGCACTTGGCGAAGAACGGCCAGTAGGCCGGGTCGTTGATGTAGCGTTCCTCGCGGTAGGACGAGACCTCGAAGCCGCGACAGCCCCATTCGCGCACGCCGCGTTCCAGGGCCGCGACGCCGTCCGCGCCCTCGTCGCCCCAGATGCGGAACCAGGGGATCAGGCGATCCGGATACTCCGCGGCGAACCGCGCCACGTCCTCGTTGCTGGCGCGGCGTCCCGCGTTGCCGATGCAGGCCTTGGCGACCCCGGCGGTGTCGAGCATGGCGATGACGTCGGCATGGCTCATGGCCCGGCCCATGTCCACTTCACAGAGCTTCAGCGCCAGGGAGGTGAGGCCCTCGGTCGCCTTGGCTTCGTTGAACTCTTCGAGGCTCAAGCCGATCTGGGCGGCCCAGCCAGGGGCCATCTGCTGGGCGTAGCCCTCCTTGTCGAAGCCGCGCCCCGACTTGATGAGCCGCACGGTGTCTTCGACCGCCTCCCGGGTCGGCGTGTCGCATTCGAAGTCGATGATCATCATGGCTGGGTCTCGAAAATGAATCAGCAGGCGCGCAGGCCCCAATGGGAGGAGCCTATAGGCCGGGCGGCGGCTGGGAAGGCGCCGGTTGCACTGGCGATGGCCAAGGCTAAGCTCGGCGAAAACGGGGGAGGCGACCATGGATAGGAAGAGCCCGCTGACTTGGCTGGTGCTCGCAGCTTCGGTGGTGGCCGGGGCGAGCTATGTCGGCGCCTGGAGCCTCGACCTACCGCCTGTCCTGGCCATCGCCTGGAAGGGCGCGGGGGTGGCCCTGCTGGCCCTCTACGCCGGCCTGAAGGCGCGCAACCTCGATGGCTGGCTGATCTGCCTGGTGATGGCGCTGGGAGCGCTGGGCGACGTGCTGCTGGAAACCTCCGGCCTGATCGTCGGGGCGGTCGCTTTCCTGGCCGGCCATCTGGTGGCCATCACG
>JAEXKM010000249.1 GCA_023445705.1 Pseudomonadota bacterium | reverse complement strand
ATATAGGGGGCTGTCGGAGGATTGCTACATGGATTCGGCTTTGGCGGACGCGCCCCGGGCGCGCCTCTTCGAACTTGCGGGCCGCGGCGGGGCGATGGCTGCGTGGGAGTTCGGCGATGTCTCGCGGCCGGTGGACATCGTCTTCGTCCACGCCAACGGCTTCAATGCGCGGACCTATAGGGCGATCCTCGAACCTCTGGCGCGCGACCACCGCATCCTGGCGGTGGACCAGCGTGGGCATGGCCGCTCCACCTTGCCGGCCGAGACCGAGGGCCGCACCTCTTGGAACGGTCTGCGTGACGACCTGCTGGCCCTGCTCGACAGTCTCGATCTTCGCAATGTGGTGCTGTCAGGCCATTCGATGGGCGGAACCGCCTGTGTGCTGGCGCAGGCGCACGACTCCGGCCGCATCCGCAGCCTGGTGCTTTTCGATCCGGTCGTCACGCAGGCTCCGGGCGAGATTGATCCCGCGCAGTTCGCCAACTCGCCGCTCGTCCAGGGCGCGCTGAAGCGCCGGTCGGTGTTTCCTGACCGGCCGGCGGTGGTGAGCGCCTATACAGGCCGCGGCGCCTTCCGGACGTGGCCTGCAGAGATGCTGGCCGACTATGTCGCCGACGGCTTCCGTGACCGGGACGACGGCCAGGTGGAGCTTTCGTGCTCGCCGGCCTGGGAAGCTTCGAACTTCAGCTCCCACGCCCACGACACCTGGGGCGCCTTCGAAGCGGCCAAGGTTCCGATCCGTATCTTCCGGGCCGCCGAAGGCTCGACCTGTCGCGAAGATCCTCGAATGGACGCCCTGGTCGCCGCTGGCCGAATCCGCATGGAAACTGTCCCGGGCACGACGCACTTCCTGCCGATGGAGCGTCCCGACTTGGTGGACGCAGCCCTGCGCGAAGCCGCCCGCTAGAGGGCCAGGCCTTCGGGCGAGGCCGCGCGATAGGCTTCCTGGGCCTCGTCGGAGATGTCCACGACCTTGCGCTTGTCGAGGTCGAACGAGATCACCACCGCCTCGGCGCTGGCCCAGGGGCGGCCGCTTTGGGGATCGACCATCCAGTGAATCACCCGGCGCGTGCGCGCGTCGCAGCCGGCGAAGCCGGAGCGCAGTTCGACCCCGTCGCCGGCTTCCGGCCAGCCCAGGTGCAGGACGCGGTATTCCAGAACCGCCCCGCCGATTCTCGGCGCTGGCTCGCCCTCGGCGAGGTTCGCCGGCCCTGGCCGGGTGTCGCCGAACAAGCGCGCCACCCCGTCCGAAACCCGGCCGATGAAGATCTCGGGCCGCATCCTGCCGAACACGTCGCATTCGGCAGGCCCGATAACGCCCAGGCCGATGCGCTGCAGGCCGAGTTCCAGGGCCCGCGGCAGGCTGGCGGTGGCCACGACCGGCGAAAGATCGATGCTGCGCGCGGCGGCGAAGTCGGGGATCTGCGCCATCAGGCCGGCCGCTCGCTCCCGAATCCGTTCCGACCACGGGAAGGGGCGCATCTCCTTGGTAGTGACGTGCTCGACCACTAGTTGGAAGGTCGCGGCCGGGCGACCGTCGGGGTGACGGATGATCAGCACCAGGCGCGCGTCGCTCTCGCCCAGTTCCACAACGCCCCCGGTCATGCGCAGCGCGGCGCCCGCATGGGCTTCGCGCAGAAAGCGGATGTGTTGTTCCCGGACGATCATGGTCGCCTGGCCGTCGGCCGCGAAGGCGCGGGGCATGCCGAGTTGCGCGGCAAGGCCGGCCAGGCCCTCCTGCGCTTTGGCCACCCAGAACCGCACGTTCATGTGGCCCATCTCGTCGCATTCCCAGGTGTTGACGCCGCCGCTCCACACTTCCACGCCGTCGTCAGACACTCTCGATGCTCCCCCGGGGGCCAAAGCCAACGCCCGGAACTTAGGGGCGCCTGCCCTTGGGCGCCAGCTTTGGGGCTGGTCCTCGCAGCTTCGGGGCTTTAAGCCGACGGCTTCGAAGGAGCGGCGATGAGCGGAAACGACGAGTTCGTCTATGACGAGGCGACGGGCGAGTGGGTCAGCGCCTCTGACCTGGCCGCGCGCGCCGGCGCTTCGGACCAGGTCGAGGTGCGCGACGCGGTCGGCAACCTGCTGGCCGATGGCGACAGCGTCACCCTGATCAAGGATCTGAAGGTCAAGGGCGCTGGCCAGACCCTCAAACGCGGCACGGTGATCAAGTCGATCCGCCTTACCGGCGACGATCAGGAGATCGACTGCCGGCACGAGGCGATCAAGGGCCTGGTGCTCCGCGCGGAATTCGTCCGGAAGCTCTAATCCGGCTTGCCCTCGGCCGGGTCTCCGCCCGAACCCATGTGGCCGCCGGGGGGCGTCTCGACCGCGAAGCTGCGGCCCTCTTCGGGATACCGTTCGGCGCCGGCGTTGTCCTTGGCGGCGTCGAGCGGCTGGGCTGCGTTCGCTCGTCGGCCAGGTGTCTGCAGTTCGTCTTTGCGTTCTCGGGGCATGCGACGCCTCCTTCTGACATCAGCAAAAGTCGCAGGCTGGCGGAGCGTTCCGTCGGCGGGCCCGCATGGCGCGGCCGCTCGCCCCGTGTCACAGTCGCGGCCGGATGGAGGACGCGGTTGCCGCTCTCGGCCGACAGGCAAGTTCACCGGCATAGTCTGTTGGTGCGCATCACCCACTGGATCAATCTGGCGGCCTTCCTGGTGCTTCTGACCAGCGGCCTGCAGATCTTCAACGCCCATCCGGCCCTCTACTGGGGCGATGTCTCGACGTTCGCGCATCCCTGGATCGCCATGATCGCCGGCGAGCGGAGCGGGGAGGCCGTGGGCGTGACCAAGATCGGCTCGGCCATGTTCGACACGACCGGCGTGCTCGGCTTCTCCGACGGTCAGGTGCGCGGGTTTCCGTCCTGGGCGACCTTGCCCTCCTATCGCAGCCTCGCCGACGGACGTCGCTGGCACTTCTTCTTCGCCTGGATCTTCGTGCTCAACGGGCTGGTCTACGTCCTGGCGGGCCTGGCCGGCGGTCACCTGCGCCGGGACCTGCTTCCAGGGCGCGATCAACTCACCGCCAAACATCTGAGGCAGGAGGTGTTGGATCACGCCAGGCTGCGTTTCCCGAAGGGCGAGGCGGCGCGTCGCTACAACGTCCTGCAGAAGCTGAGCTATCTCGCCGTCGTCCTGGTGCTTCTGCCGCTCATGGTCCTTACCGGGCTTTCTATGTCGCCCGGCATGAACGCCGGCTTCGAATGGGCGCCTGAACTGTTCGGTGGGCGCCAGTCGGCGCGGACGATCCACTTCCTCTGCGCCAGCCTCATCGTGCTCTTCGTGCTGGTTCACGTTCTCATGGTGCTGGTCTCCAGCCCCTGGAACAGCCTGCGGTCTATGATCACCGGCCGCTTCACGATCCGCGGGGAGGGCGCGCCATGAACCGAACGCGCCGCCAGTGGCTCGCCGGTCTCGCGAGCGCCGCCTCCGGCCTCGTGCTGGCCGCCTGCGACCGGCTCACCCAGAACGCCTCGGTGCAGAAGGGGCTGGCCGGCGCCGAGGGGCTGACGATGAGGGCGCAGCGTTTGCTGGTCGACCGGAAGGCCCTGGCCAAGGAATTTCCGGAGAGCCGCATCTCGGCCTTCCGCCCGAACGGTTCGATCTCGCCGGGAGATCCCGAGTACCGCGCACTGGTCGATGGCGGTTTTGCGGACTGGCGATTGGTGGTCGACGGCCTCGTCGAGCGCCCCCTGTCGCTGTCGCTTGACGAGCTGCGGCAAGAGCCGGCCCGTACCCAGGTCACCCGCCACGACTGCGTCGAAGGCTGGTCGGCGATTGGCAAGTGGAGCGGCGCGCGGCTCGGCGCCTTGTTGGACAAGGTCGGCATAAAACCTGACGCTCGCTACGTCGTTTTCCACTGCGCCGACACCCTCGACCCCAACGCGCCCGAAGGCCTTGGCCGCTACTACGAGAGCATCGACCTGATCGACGCCTACCACCCTCAGACCATCCTGGCCTACGACATGAACGACGCCCCGCTGCCCATCGCCCACGGCGCGCCTCTGCGCCTGCGCGTCGAACGACAGCTGGGCTACAAGCACGCGAAGTACGTCATGCGCATCGAGGCCGTCGCCGACCTCGCCGGCATCGCGGGCGGCAAGGGCGGCTTCTGGGAAGACCGCGGCTACGAATGGTACGCCGGGATCTGAGTCAGGTCTGAGGCTGCGCCGCCGGCAGATGCTCGGCGACGAACCCTGCGATGTCCCCGCTGAGGAGCTGCGGAATGTGCTGGCGCACCTTGTCCTCGGGCCAGTCCCACCAAGCGATGGCCTGGAGGGCCTCGATGGTGGCCTCGTCGAAGCGGTATTTCACCACCCGGGCCGGATTGCCGGCGACGATCGCAAAGGGGGGAACGTCCTTGGCGACGCAGGCCTGAGCGGCCACGACCGCGCCGTTCCCGACCTTCACGCCCGCCATGATGGTGCAATGGCTGCCGAGCCAGACGTCATGCCCCACGACGACGTCATCGCGTCCGACCGCAAAATCCTTGATGCCTCGCGCCTCGGGCCAGTGAGGAAATGCGGGAAAGGGATACATGCTGACCCAGTCCGGCCGATGATACCCGCCGAGGAAGATCTGCACGCGATCTGCGATCGAGCAGTACTTGCCGCAGCGGAATTTATAGCCCTGGGTCCAGTAGCGAAGGATCGGCGCCCCATAGCTGTGGTCGCCGATGATCGCCACGCCCCGCTCGACGTAGGGTCGCAGGGCGTCTTTTGTGTACTCGGGCGCGGCCATCGGGGTCTCGGGGGTCTTAGTTGTACGGCGACTTGGCGATCAGTTCGGCTTCGACGGAGCAGGCGGCGCTGTCGGGGGCCTTGGCCGCCTTGCGGGCGGCGGCGATTTCCTTGCGGGCCTTTTCCATGTCTGCGCGGAACGCAGCCGACCCGTGCAGGCCGGCGACGACGATCGAGCCGTTGGTCCGGCCCGATTCCACCGCGCTCATGTTGTGGACGCCGCAGACCAGACGACTCTCGCCGTAGGACCGGGCGCGGGACAGGATCTCGGTGGCGCGGTCCGGAACCAGTTCAGCCAACACCAGGCCTACGCTCCAGCCCCAGGTGGTGTGGCCGGAGGGATAGTCTGGGCTCGCGGCCAGGTCGTCGGTCTTGGCGACACAGATGTCGCCTTCATCGATCAGGTAGGGACGCTGGCGCTTGTAGATGTCCTTGGGATGGTTGGTCGCCCGGCGGACGTCATAGCGCATGGTGAGGAGCAGCTTGTTGAGCGTCGGGGCGTTTTGCGGCGTCAGCTCGGCGCCGATCGCACAGCTCATGTCCTTGACGATCGCGTTCTGATCGGCGTCCGCCGTCGCCAGCGACCAGCGCGGCGAATCCTTCAGCGAACGGGTGGCCAGGAAGGTCGCGCGGTCGGCCTGGTAGCGGATCGTGCCGGGCGTCGGCGCCGGCGGCAGGATCTTGTAGGTGTCGGGCGCGGCCTCGCCCAGATAACCTTGCGGCGCGGCGGGCGGGTGCTGCGCGATGGCCGCGCCTCCGGCGGCCACGACCAACGCCCCGGCGATGCTCAGGCTGATCAGCGTGCGGTTCATCTCGTCCCCCTTCGACTGGCGATGCGCCGAGCCCGGCCTAAACAAAAATGGCCGGGGCGTGAACCCCGGCCATTCTCGATTTGCTTAGGCCTTCTTTTCGAAGAGCTTGTTCCAGCGCGGCTTGGTGCGGGTCTTCCACGAACCGCGGTGCCAGGCGTCCGAGGCGATCAGCGGAACCACGGTCGTGGCTTCGGCGAAGACCATCTGTTCCCAGGTCACGTCGACCTTGCCCCAGGAGCAGGCCTCCTTGAGGGTCGAGGACGAGCAGGCGCCGTCACGCACGTCGGCCACGGTGATCTGGACCGCGTACTTGTGCATCTCGGCCTCGTGGCCGAGGATTTCGGCGCAGACCACGGTGTCCTGGGCGAAGTTCTTCGGGACGCCGCCGCCGACCATGAACAGGCCGGTGGTGCCGGCGGCCAGCTTGATATCCGTCAGTTCACGGAAGTCGGCGACCGAGTCGATCGTCAGGTAGGGCTTGCCTTCCTTCATGCGCTCGACCTGGTGCTTCACCAGGCCAAAGCCGGCGGAGGAGTCGGTGAAGGCCGGGCAGAAAATCGGCACGCCTTCGTGGTAGCAGGTCTCGATCAGCGAGCCGGGCTTCTTGGCGTTGCCCGCGGCCAGCCACTTGCCCATCTCCCAGATGAACTCGCGCGACGAATAGGGGCGGGGCTCCAGCAGGTTGCAGATCTCATAGATCGTGCCGTCGCAGTTCTGGAGCTCTTCCTCGTCGATATAGGTGTCGTAGATCCGGTCGATGTAGAGGTCGCGCAGGTCGCGGTCGTCGACGTTGGACTGGGCCTGATAGTGTTTGAAGCCGAGGGCTTCGAAGAAATCCATGTCGACGATCGAGGCGCCGGTCGAGACGATCGTGTCGATCATCCCGTACTTCACCATGTCGCGGTAGATGTGCATGCAGCCGCCGGCGCTGGTCGAACCGGCGAGGGTCAGCCAGGTCGAGCAATCCTTGTCTTCCAGCGACATCGACCAGATGTCGGCGGCGCGCGCGGTGTCGCGGCTGGTGAAGCTCATCTTGCGCATGGCGTCGATGACCGGACGGGCGTCGTACTGGTCGATCGCCACGTGCTCGACGGTGTTGGCCAGCAGTTCGGCCTTGCGGTTCGACTTTTGAACGTCAGCGTTCATTCTCTTAAATCCTCAGAGTTTGAGCGCCCGTCCAAATGGAAAGAGGCGCGGCCGGGACGGAGCGACCGGCCGCGCCTATAACACTCGAGCAGCCGGCTTATTTCCGCCGACGCTTCTTTCCGCGGGCCCGCGACAGTTTCACGACGTTCTGGTTCTCCTGACGGGGAACCGGGATCGAACGGCGGGCGAGGCCGAACATCGAGGCCATGGGCGCGTCGGCGGCTTCCACCGTCTCGGCGTCGCCATAGCCGTTGAACCGGGTGTTCATGGCGATGCCGTAGGCGCCGAGCATGCCGATCTCGATGTAGTCGCCCTCGCGCACATCCTCCGGCAGCCAGAACGGGCCGGGCATGTGGTCGAGGGAGTCGCAGGTCGGACCCCAGAAGCGGTACGGCTTCAGCGGACCCTTCACTTCCTGGGCCTCGCCGTTCTCGCCGCGGAGCAGCTTGACCGGAAAGGGCCATTTAGTGTGCGCCGCGTCGAACAGCGACCCATAGGAGCCGTCGTTCAGGTAGAGCGCGTCGCCCTTGCGGAGTTCGACCTTGGTCAGGATCGAGGAGCCTTCGGCCACCAGCGCACGGCCCGGCTCGCACCACAGCTCGGTCGTCTCGTGCACCATCATCTCGGCGAAGCCGCGGTCGATGGAGTCCATGTAGTCGGCCAGGTCCGGCGGGATCATGCCGGGATAGACCGACGGGAAACCGCCGCCCACGTCCACCACGTCGGCGAACACGCCGGCCCGGACCAGGGCGCGGGACGCCTGGGTCATCGCCGCCTGATAGGCGGTCGGGCGCATGCACTGGCTGCCCACGTGGAACGAGACGCCCATCAGGTCCTGGGTCGCGCGGCGGGCCGCCAGCAGCAGGCCGGGAGCCTGATGCGGGTCGACGCCGAACTTGCCGGCCAGCGAGTAGGCCGCGCCTTCGGCGGAGACGCCGAGACGAACGATCAGGTTGAGGTCCTTCGCGCCTTGGGTCGCGGCGAGGATCTTCTCGAGCTCCTCGTGCGTATCCAGCGAAAAGGTCTTAACGCCGTGGTCGAAATAGGCGGCCGCAATCGCCGCGCGGCTCTTTACCGGGTGCATGAAAGCCATGCGGGAACCCGGCGCGTGCTGCGCGACCAGCTCGATCTCGGGGACCGAGGCCACATCGAAAGACGCAACGCCGTTCTGCGCGAGGGTCTGGATGACCCACGGCGAAGGATTGGCCTTCACCGCGTAGAAAACGTCGCCTTTGAAATTATCCTGGAACCAGCGCGCCGCTACCGCCACCGCGTCCGGTCGCGCAAAGGCGACAGGGCGTTCCGGTGGCCGCTCACGGACCAGGTCCAGGGGCGTATGGTACCTTTGCACCTCACGCAACCCCCAACGGATTGTTGAACCTAGACCGGCGTTAGCAGCGCTTTTGAGGACATCGGGTCCGCCGGAGCCGTGCGAAATAGGGGCGATGCCCCCCGATGTAAAGGGGTTTGTGCGCTCGCCCAGAAATTGTCATGAATCCCAAGGGCGGCCAGGGTTTGAGAGGAAGCGCGAACTTGGTTTCCAAAGCGTTTACGGCTGGGCCGTTTCAGCTCAGGGCGGCGCGGCCCGAAGACGCGGACGCGATCGCCGCTTTGCACGTAAGGGTTTGGCGCGAAACCTATCGCGACCTTGCCACGCCGGAAGCCTATGCCGCGCTCACCGAGGAGGTCCGGCGCGAACGCTGGCGCGAGGCTCTGGCGACGCAGCCTGTCCGCCACCAGACGTTGGTCGCCGAGCAGCAGGGGCGAATTGTCGCGTTCGGCTCGGCCTGCGCCCCGACCGAGCCTTTGTTTGGCGACCGCGGGGAGGTGCGCTGGCTGCATGTCGACGGTGAATTTTCGCGCCGGGGGCTCGGCCGACGGCTCATGAGCGCGCTCGCAGGTCAGCTTCGCGACTGGGACTATCGGGGCTGCGCGCTGGCTGTTGTCGAGGGCAATCAGCCGGCGATCGACTTCTACGACCGGCTCGGCGGCCGCCGCGTCGGCGCCTTCGTTGATCCCGGCCCTCTATGGCGCTCGAGCAATCTGGTGTTCGTGTGGGACGATCTGACCGGGCTTCTGGAGTTGGCCTAGCCGAAGCATTCGCAAGGATTACGGGGCCGATCGCGATCTCGCGCTAGACCAAAAGCGCGGCCTCGTGTCATGAAGCCGTCGCAGGGGTCGGCGATCTCCGTACCATTGCGCGTGCTGATCCGGGAAATCTCGCCATCTATGTCTGAAGCCGCCGTACTGTCCGTGCGGAACGCCTCGAAGAGCTTCGGCTCGCGTCGCGCCCTGGATTCCGTCTCGATGAACGTCAGCAAGGGCGAGATGATCGCCCTGATCGGGCCCTCGGGCTCGGGCAAGTCGACTCTGCTGCGCTCGATCAGCGGCCTGCAGACGATCGACGCCGGGGCTGGCCAGATCGAAGCGTTCGGCCAGACCGTACAGTCGGACGGCAAGATCAGCGGCAAGGTGCGCGAGGCGCGCATCCGCATCGGCTTCATCTTCCAGCAGTTCAATCTGGTCGGTCGCCTGACCCTGTTCAGCAACGTGGCCCTGGGCTCGCTGGGCCGTATTCCTTTCCTGCGCGGCGCGCTGGGCGCGTGGCCGGCCGAGACCAAGCAGGCGGCCATGGCGGCCCTGGCCCGTGTCGGCGTGGCCGAATACGCCGGCCAACGCGCCAACACCCTTTCCGGCGGACAGCAGCAGAGGGGCGCCATCGCCCGCGCGCTGGTCCAGAAGGCGAAGATCATCCTCGCCGATGAGCCGGTGGCCTCGCTCGACCCCGTCTCGGCCAGACGGGTCATGGAAATCCTTCGCGACCTGAACCAGCAAGACGGCCTGACGGTCGTCGTCACCTTGCACCAGGTCGACTACGCCCTGCGCTATTGCGACCGTGTGGTGGCCCTCAAGGCCGGCAAGGTCGTCTACGATGGCGCCGCCTCGGGCCTCGAACGCAAACAGCTTATCGACATCTACGGCCCGGAATTCGAAGACGTATTCTGGGAAGGAGCGCCGAAATGATCGACCGCCGCCTCCTCATTGGCAGCAGCCTCGCCGCCCTTGGCCTCTCGGCCTGCGGCAAGTCCGAACAGACCCCCGCCGGCGGCCCGCCGAAGGTGATCAACTTCTCGATCCTGGCGACCGAGAACTCCTCGAGCATGGAGACCTTCTGGAAGCCGATCCTGGCCGACATGGAAAAGTCGGTCGGCATTCCGGTGAAGCCGTTCTTCGCCTCGAACTACACGGCGCTGATCGAGGCCTTGCGCTTCAAGCAGACCGACGCTGGCTGGTTCTCGAACCAATCGGGCCTGGAGGCGGTGCGCCGTTCCAACGGCGAGGTCTTCGCCCGCACCTACGACCCCAGCGGCACCGACGGTTACACCTCGGTCCTCATCGTGCCGGCCAGCTCCAAGACGACGCTGGAAGACGTGCTGAAGTGCGACAAGACCCTGACCTTCGGGATCGGCGACGCCAAGTCGACCTCGGGCACCCTGGCGCCCATGACCTATCTTTTCGCTCCTAAGGGCATCCGCCCCGAGGCCTGCTTCAAGCAGGTGCGCACCGCCAACCACCAGGCCAACCTGTTCTCGGTGGCCAAGGGCGTGCTGGACGTCGCCACCAACAACTCCACCGCCATCCGCCTGCAGCGCGAGCGCAAGTCGCCGGTGGCCGACCAGATCCGGGTGATCTGGGAAAGCCCCAAGCTGCCGGAAGACCCGATCATCTGGCGCAAGGATCTCGACCCGGCGGTGAAGGAAAAGCTGCGCCAGTTCTTCCTGACCTACGCGCAGGGCGAAGGCCCGGAAGCCGAGCGCCAGCGCAAGCTTCTGGCCGCGCTCTCGATCGGCGGCTTCCGCCCGGCCGACAACAACCATCTGCTGCCGGTGCGTGAGATGGAGGCCACCGAGCAGCTGCTCGAGGCGCGAAACAACGGTGACAAGGTCAAGGAAGGCCAGGCCCAGAAGGCGCTCGACGACATCGCGGCCGAGCGCGCCGCCCTGGAGGCCAAGACCGGCCAGCCCGTGAGCGCCCAGTAGGAATCCGACGTGACCGCCAGCGTGACCCAAGCCGATCTGCTGAAGCCGCCCGTGCGGCCGCTCGGACAGCGGCTGTTCGACATCGGCCTGTGGGGCGGCATCGCCATCCTGCTGGTCATCAGCTTCGGCCCGGCGGAAATGGCCAAGCTGCCGCTGCTGTTCCAGAACTCCGACAACATGCGGCAGTTCGGACGCGAGTTCCTGCATCCGGACTTCAGCGAGTGGAAGTTCCTCGTCGCCCAGATGTGGCTGACGATTCAGATCGCTCTGTGGGGCACCGCCATCGCTGTCCTGCTGGCCATCCCGCTCGGTCTCCTGGGCGCGCGCAACGTGACCCCGTCCTACATCCAGCTCCCGATCCGCCGGCTGATGGACGCCCTTCGCTCGGTGCCGGACCTCGTCATCGGCACCATCTTCGTCGTCGCCGTGGGGCTTGGCCCTTTCGCCGGCGTCATGGCGCTGGCGCTGAACACCGGCGGCGTCCTGGGCAAGCTCTTCTCTGAAGCTGTCGAGTCCATCGACAAGGGGCCGGTCGAGGGCGTGCGGGCCACGGGCGCCGCGCCGCTGCAGGAAGTGGTCTGGGGCGTCATCCCGCAGGTCGCGCCGCTGTGGACCTCCTATGCGCTGTACCGCTTCGAATCCAACAGCCGGGCGGCCACCGTGCTGGGCCTGATCGGCGCCGGCGGCATCGGCCAGATCCTGTTCGACAGCCTGAACAGCTTCGCCTATTCGCGCGTCTCGGCGATCGCCATTGTCATCGTCCTGGCCGTGACCCTGATCGACCTGCTCTCGCAGACCATCCGCGGCCGGCTGCTCTAGTTCAGGCGCTCGCCGACCGCACCTCGGTGCGGACCTCCGAGCGCGCTTCCAGCGTGCGGTGGACGGGGCACTTGCCGGCGATTTCCTCGATCTTGGCGGCGAGCTCCTCGGAGACCTCGCCGTCCACGGTGATCACCCGGCTGAAGCAGTCGATCTTGCTCTTGGGCACGCCCGCCACCGCATCGCCGTCGCGCACGTGGATCTTCTCGTGCGAGACATCCACGCGCACGCGGCCGAGCTCCAGTCCTTTCATCTGCGCATAGAGGCGGATGGTCATCGACGTGCAGGCGCCCAGGGCGATCGACAGGAAGTCGTAGGGGGAGGGGCCGCTGTCGGCGCCGCCCACGCTCTCGGGCTCATCGGCGAACAGCCGGTGGCGGCCGGCCTGGACGGCGTTCTGGAACTTGCCGACGCCGGTCTCCATCACCCGCACGTGCTCGATCGGCTCCTCGCCCTGCGGCTCGTCCTGGGCCAGGTAGCGGGTGCTCCAGCCGGAGATCACCTGCGCGGCGAAGGCCGCATCCTCCGGGTCGGTCAGCAGGTGATCGGCCTTGTCGAGCGAGATGAAGCTCTTCGGGTGCCAGGCCGCCATAAAGATCTCGGTCGCGTTCTCGATCCCGACCGTGGCGTCGATCGGCGAGTGAAGGATCAGGAGCGGCTTGCGCATCGCCCGGATCGCGTCGCGCAGGCGGTGGGCCTCGACGTCCTCGATGAACTGTCGGGTGACGCGGAACTTCCGGCCTCCGAGCTCGACCTCCGCCTCGCCCTTGGCCTGGATCTCCTCGAGGCTGGATCCCAGGTTCTTCAGGACGTGCTGCGGCTCGGCCGGCGCGCCGATGGTCACCACCGCACGGACTTCGGGAATGTTCTTGGCAGCGGCCAGCACCGCGGCTCCGCCCAGCGAGTGGCCGATCAGCACCGCGGGCGCCTGATAGTGGTCGCGCAGGTAGTCAGCCGCCGAATGGAGATCCTGGATGTTGGAGCTGAAATTGGTGCAGGCGAACTCCCCGCCGCTGGCGCCCAACCCCGTGAAATCGAACCGCAGCACCGCCAGGCCTTCTCGGGCGAGGTCGGCCGAGATCCGCCTGGCCGCCAGATGGTCCTTCGAGCAGGTGAAGCAGTGGACGAAGAGCGCGTAGCCTCGCACCGGCCCATTCGGCAGTTCCAGCCGCGCCGCCAGGGTCGCGCCCGAGCGGCCGGGGAACTCCAGGTGCTGAACGGCTGCGGCCATGGCGTTTCCTCTCCTGATCGGGGCGCGCCCCTTCGTCTCGACGCCAGCGCCGAGCTGGCCCCTGAGGGAGCTCCGAGAAGCCTATAGATGTTCCTCTTCGGGGGAAGCGGTCAGGCCGCCTCGGGCCGCCGGCGGCGAACGCGCGCCAGTCGGCGCAGCTTGCGCCAGAACCGGGTCTTCTCCGGCTCCGGATACGGCTGGAGGTTCTTTACGAAATCCTCGGCGCAGGCCTTCCAGGAGAAGCCCTCGGCGAAGGCGCGGACCTGCTTGCGGTCGAGCTTGAGCGCCTCCAGGCAGGCTTCCCGCAGGCCCTCGGTGGCGCTGTGCGCCAGCACGCCGGCGCCGGAGCCCGGGATGATGTCGATCGGGCCGGGGGCGGGATAGGCGGCCACCGGAACGCCAGCGGCCATCGCCTCCAGGATCACCAGGCCGAAGGTGTCGGTCAGGGACGGGAAGACGAAGACATCGGCGCAGGCGAAGTGCGCCGCCAGTTCGTCGCCGAACTTCGCGCCCGTGAAGACGACCTCCGGATAGCGCTCCATCAGTTCTTCGCGCTGCGGACCGTCGCCGACGACGACCTTGGTGCCCGGCAGGTCCAGGCCCAGGAAGGCCTCGATGTTCTTCTCGACCGCCACTCGGCCGACCGACAGGAATATCGGCCGCTGCAGCCCGGCGAAGACGTCGGGCTCGTCCTCTTGCTTAGGGTGGAACATCACCGTGTCGACGCCCCGCGACCAGACCGAGATGTTGCCGAACCCATGCCGCTCCAGTTCGTCGCGCATGGTCGGCGTGGTCACCATCATCCGCCCCGACGGCTTGTGGAACCACTTCATGTAGGCGTAGCCGGCGGCCAGCGGCAAAGGCAGCCGCGCCGAGACATATTCCGGGAACCGGGTGTGATAGCTGGTCGTGAAAGGCAGCTTCCACTCGACGCAGATCCGGCGTGCGGCAAGCCCCAGCGGACCTTCCGTCGCGATGTGGATCGCCTCGGGCTCGAAGGCCTTGAAGCGTTCCTGCACCGGCTCGTGCGCCGCCAGGGCCACCTTGATCTCCGGATAGGTCGGCAGCGGGAAGGTTTTGAACTGGTCGGGGCTGATCACCTCGACCTGATGGCCCAGGGCCTTCAGTTCGGCGACCACGCGGGTCAGGGTGCGGACGACGCCGTTGACCTGCGGCTCCCATGCGTCGGTGACCAGCAGGATGCGCATCGGCTTCTGGCCGTTCTCGCGCGGCGCAGTGACCACGTCGCGAACCCGCGAGGCCGGCCGCGACGGCGCCAGGGCCTGGGCTTGAAGCCAGGCCCAGAAGGCGCCCAGCAGGGCTTCCTTGGTCGGGAAATGTCTGTAGACGGTGCGTTCGCCGACCTCAGCCTCCGCGGCGATTTCCGCGAAGCTCAGGTCCTCCAGCGGACCGGACTCCAGCTTGCGGGCGACCGCATGCATGATCTGGTCACGGGTGGCCTGCTTCTGTCGATCGCGCAGGCTCGAGGCGTATCGGGTCGGCGGCATCATGACAGCGGAACTGTCACCAAATCAGGTCGACTGTCAATCGCGCCGGTTCAGGCCGCCGCCGGGGTCGGCAGGAGTTCGGGCTCGTGCGCCGGCTCCGGCAGCCGGATGGTCCGGTCGACCGCCGACCATGAGCGCAGCTTGGCCCATTCCAGGATCTCCAGCCGCCCGTCCTCGTGCTCGACCAGCGCCGAGCAGCTCTCCACCCAGTCGCCGTCGTTGATATAGGCGATGCCGTCGATGTCGCGCATCTCGGCCTTGTGGATGTGGCCGCAGATCACCCCGTCCACGCCGCGACGCCGCGCTTCGTCGGCCACCGCCGCCTCGAAGTTCTCGACGAACTGCAGGGCGTTCTTGACCTTGGTCTTCAGGAAGGCCGAGAGGCTCCAGTAGCCGAAGCCCATCCTCCGCCGGATGCGGTTGAACAGGGTGTTGGCCACGATCAGGATCCGGTAGGCGTAGTCGCCGACGAAGGCCAGCCACTTGGCGTGCTGCACCACCCCGTCGAACTCGTCGCCGTGCAGCACCAGAAACCGGCGCCCGTCGGCGGTTTCGTGGATCGCGTCTCTGGCCACCACCACGCCGCCGAAGTGGACGCCGACGAAGTCGCGTATCCGGTCATCGTGATTGCCCGGAACGTAGATGACGTTCACGCCCTTGCGCGCCATGCGCAGGATCTTCTGGAC
>JAEXKM010000026.1 GCA_023445705.1 Pseudomonadota bacterium | reverse complement strand
GGTGCCAGTAGAACCAGCGGTCCTCGATGGCGATGAAGGCTTTCGGCACGTACGGCGGCAGCTTGTCGATATCGACCGGCGGCGCGTACTGGCTGCCGCGCACGGCCACGAGCGCGCCGGACTGGTCCAGATAGGAGATCGAGGGCTGGCGCTCGACGTCATTGAGCTTGGACGTGTCCGGCAGGTCGGTCGCGAACACCGCCAGGAACGCAATGGCGAAGATCACGGCCCAGACGCCGAGGACCGCAGTCCAATAGAGCAACGCCTGAAGCGGAGAGCGCCGGGCCGGCCGCTGAGGGCCCGGTCCTTTCTTGGCCATGTGTCGTCCCAAAAGATACCGCCCGCCCGGACGGAGACATAACGCAGACGCACAAAATGCGCGACATGATTGACGAGACGTGAACGAGGCCTTTCCGCGCGCCTGTTGACCCGGCCCTTGGGGCCGCCCCGATAGGTCCGAGCGGTCAAGCGATAGCGAGGTGATTCGTGATGTCTTCCGCCGAGTTTCTTTATCCCTCCGAAGCCGCGCGCCGGCTGGGCGTGTCCGCCAAGGCGCTGCGGCTCTACGAGCAGCGCGGTCTTGTAGATCCTGTTCGCACGTCCGCCGGATGGCGCGCCTATGGCCCTGCGGAAATGGCGCGGGCGCGAGAGGTCGCGGTGCTGCGGGCCCTGGGGCTAAGTCTCGCCCAGGTGTCGAGAGTGCTGGAGGGCGCGGCCCAGGATCTCGAGCCGGCGCTGGCGGCGCATCAGGCCGCCCTGGAAGGTCAGGCCTGGCGCCTGGCCGAGGTCGTCGAGAAAGTGCGGGCGGCCCGCGCCGCACTGGCGCGCGGCGAACAGCCGTCGCCCGCCGAGCTGACCGCCCTGCTGGGCGAAGGGCCGCGCGTGGCTTTCGATCTGCCCTGGCCTTGGGGAGGGGAACGCTTCGAACTGCGCGACATCCGCGGTCTCAACTACATCATCGGACCGCTGGGCAGCGGTAAGACACGTTTGGCCAAGAGCATAGCCCAGGCCTTGCCGGACGCCGCCTTCCTCGATCTGGAGCGTCAGGCGCAGGTCGCGGCCGACCCCGGCCTCGAGGCGCGGGTGGAAAAGGCGATGGCCTGGTTGGCGGAGGAGGGTGCGACCCAAACCGCGGCTTTGGCCGACCTGCTGCGCCATCTGGAAGCCAGGCAGCCCGCGGCCCTTGTCGTCGACATGGTCGAGCAGGGGCTGGACGAGCAGACCCAGGAAGCGCTCATCGCCCATCTGCGACGCCGGGGGTCGGCGGCGCGGCCGTTGTTCCTGATGACCCGGTCCTCCGCGATCCTGGACCTGGCTGCGATGGGCCCCGACGAGGCGATCATCCTGTGCCCCGCCAATCACAGCCCGCCGAGCCGTGTCACACCGCATCCGGGCGCTCCCGGCTACGAGGCCGTGGCGACCTGCCTGGCGAGCCCGGCGGTGCGGGCGAGGACCGAGGGAATGACCGCCGTGCTGCCAGGGGCGGCCTGAGCACCGGCGGCGACCGCGTTACATGGGGAGGCCGCGGCCGCACCGCACCCCTGCATTTTCGCATAACGGCGTTGCGAAAAAAGCGGTTGCCGCCGATCTTAACACTGTTATCTTAGCGTTGCTTAGTTCGGTTCGCGCAGTCGGTGGGGATACCGGCCGCTGATCCCCGGATTGAACCGGGCCGGGCCCTCGCCAGGGCTCGCCATTCTCCCCGAACGCTGGAGGGCTTTCGATGAAGCTCCGTACCCTTGCCGCCGCCTGCGCGGCCATGATGTCCGTCTCCTTCGCCGCCGGTGCGGCCCTGGCTGACGATCCGATCACCGCCAAGCTTCAGACCCCGGTCGCCGAGAAGACCAAGTTCATCGCCGGCGGCGCCGTCTTCGTCTGTGAAGGCGACACCTGCCTGGCGGCCGCTCCGTCCTCGCGCACCTTCGCCGCCTCTACTTGTAAGGAAGTGGCCAAGAACGCCGGCGCGATCGCCTCCTTCGGCGGCGCTCGCAAGCAGTTCGAGCCGGCGAAGCTGGAACAATGCAACGCCGCGGCCCTGCCCTCGCAGCAGGTCGCCAACCGCTAAGGCTGACGGAACCCAGGTTCGCGCATTTTCTGAGCGCGCCTCCCAGCCGCTAGTCAGTCGAGCCTGCCACTTGAGGGCGCCCGGACGATGTCCGAGGCGCCCTTCTTCTTGCCGGCTTGGCGCGGGTCGGTCCCGGCCTTATGAGACGCGCCATGTTTGATCAGATTTCCGATACGACGATTTTCCTGCCGGAAGGGCCGGCTGCGGCGGCGCGCCTGCTCGAGCCCGCACTCGCCCAAGCCGCCGGCCCGGACGTGGAACCCGTCTCCCTCACCATCGACTACGCAGCGCCCGCCGTTCCGGGAACGCAGGTCTCCGTCGAGGCGGCGTTGGATCGCGCGACGCGCACGCTCGCCTTCGTGTTCGGCCGTGTGCTCAGCCTCGATGGGACAGTCCTGGCCACCGGTTCGGCTGTATTCCGTAGGGGAAATCAGGCCGCTTAATCACAAGGTGTCGCGGCTGGTTTGGTTGCGACACTGAAAAACGCGTGCTATCAGGCGCGCGGCTTCGGGCCAGGGGCTCTTCCAGTCTCGATGGCCATTGTGCTTTTCCAAGCGCTTTCAAGCCTTTAGGGTCGCAGTGGAGAGTTTCTTCGCCGCGGCCTTTTGCGCGCACCGGGCGGACATAAATAGTGGCGGACGATTCCAAGGCTTCGAATGTGGGCGGCAGATATGCCCAAGCCCTGTTCGATCTCGCGAACGATGAAAAGAAATTGTCGGCCGTCGAGGCCGACCTCAAGGCGCTGAAAAAGATGAGCGCCGACAGCAAGGACCTGCGGACCTTGCTGGCTTCGCCGGCGTTCAGCGCCGACGACAAGGGCAAGGCTTTGGCCGCCCTTGGCGACAAGGCGAAGCTCAATCCCACGACCAGGAAGTTCCTGGGGTTGCTGGCCGCGAATGGCCGCGCCTCGGCGCTGCCGGCCGTGATCACGGCCTTCGAGGACTTGGCGGCGAGCGCGCGTGGCGCGGTCTCGGCCAAGGTCACGACCGCCGTGCCGCTGACCTCCGCCCAGTCCAAGGGCGTGGCTGCGGCCTTGCGCTCTGCGCTCGGCAAAGATCCCGAAATCGAGACCCGCGTCGACCCGGCCCTCCTGGGCGGGATCAAGGTGCAGGTCGGTTCCCGTCTGTTCGATGCTTCGCTGCGTTCGAAGCTCGACTCCCTCAAGTTCGCCCTGAAGAGAGCGTAAGCCCATGGATATCCGCGCCGCCGAAATTTCGGCCATTCTCAAGTCGCAGATCGCCAATTTTGGCGAGGAAGCCGACGTCTCGGACGTCGGCTCGGTCCTGTCCGTCGGTGACGGCATCGCCCGCGTGTTCGGCCTCGACAACGTCCAATCGGGCGAAATGGTCGAGTTCCCGAAGGCCGGGGTGAAGGGCATGGCCCTGAACCTCGAAAAGGACAACGTCGGCGTCGTTATCTTCGGCGAAGACCGCGCGATCGCCGAGGGCGACGAAGTCCGCCGTCTGGCCGAAATCGTGGACGTGCCGGTCGGCAAGGGTCTGCTCGGCCGCGTCGTGAACCCGCTGGGCGAGCCGATCGACGGCAAGGGCCCGATCCAGAACGTGGCCGAGCGTCGCCGCGTGGACGTCAAGGCGCCGGGCATCATCCCGCGGAAGTCGGTGCACGAGCCCGTGCAGACCGGCCTGAAGGCCATCGACTCGCTGATCCCGGTCGGCCGCGGCCAGCGCGAACTGATCATCGGCGACCGCCAGACCGGCAAGACCGCCGTCGCCGTCGACACCATCCTGAACCAGAAGGCCGTCAACGCCGGCGCCGACGAGAGCGCCAAGCTCTTCTGCATCTACGTCGCCATCGGCCAGAAGCGTTCGACCGTCGCCCAGATCGTCAAGACGCTCGAAGAGCGCGGCGCCCTGGAATACACCATCGTGGTCTCGGCCACCGCCTCGGAACCGGCCCCGCTGCAGTTCCTGGCCCCGTTCGCGGGTTGCGCCATGGGCGAGTGGTTCCGCGACAACGGCATGCACGCCGTCATCATCTACGACGACCTTTCCAAGCAGGCCGTCGCCTACCGTCAGATGTCGCTGCTGCTGCGCCGCCCGCCGGGCCGCGAAGCCTATCCGGGCGACGTCTTCTATCTGCATAGCCGCCTGCTGGAACGCGCCGCGAAGCTGAACGAAGACAACGGTTCGGGCTCGCTGACCGCTCTTCCGGTCATCGAAACCCAGGCCAACGACGTGTCGGCCTACATTCCGACCAACGTGATCTCGATCACCGACGGCCAGATCTTCCTCGAGACCGACCTGTTCTTCCAGGGCATCCGCCCGGCCGTGAACGTCGGTATCTCCGTCAGCCGCGTGGGCTCCTCGGCCCAGATCAAGGCGATGAAGCAAGCCTCGGGTCCGATTAAGGGCGAACTGGCCCAGTATCGGGAAATGGCCGCCTTCGCGAAGTTCGGCTCCGACCTCGACGTCACCACCCAGCGCCAGCTGGCTCGCGGCGAACGCCTCACCGAGCTGCTGAAGCAAGCCCAGTACTCGCCGCTCGCGGTCGAAGAACAGGTCGCCGTGATCTACGCCGGCACCCGTGGCTACCTGGACGGCGTCCCCACCGCCGACGTCGGCCGGTATGAAGCCGAACTGCTGGCTCGCCTGCACTCCAAGCACCAGGACATCCTGGACACCATCCGCACCAGCAAGGAGCTGAAGGCGGACACCGAGGCCAAGCTGAAGGAAGCTCTCGAAGCCTTCACCAAGAGCTTCGCGTAAGTCGCCGGAGCTTTAGGAGATGGCCAGCCTCAAGGAGATGCGCAATCGGATCGGAAGCGTGAAAGCCACGCAGAAGATCACGAAAGCGATGCAGATGGTGGCGGCGGCGAAGCTGCGCCGCTCGCAGGACGCCGCCCAGAACGCCCGGCCCTATGCGCAACGCATGGCGTCGGTGATCGCCAATCTGGCGGCGGGCGTCTCCGGCGACGGCGCGCCCAAGCTGCTGGTCGGCACCGGCCGCAGCGACCGCCATCTGGTGGTCGTGGCGACGTCGGACCGCGGCATGGCCGGCGGTTTCAACACCGCGATCATCCGCGCCGCGCGCGAGAAGATCAACGCGCTGACCGGCGAGGGCAAGGACGTGAAGCTGCTGGTGGTGGGCAAGAAGGCCCGCGATCAGCTCAAGCGTCAGTATGGCGATCGGATCGTTGGCTTCTTCGAAGCCGGCGTCCCGTCGCTGGGCGCGGCTCAGCCGGTCGCCGACAAGATCACCGAGCTTTTCGAAGCCGGCGAGATCGACGTCGTGACCCTGGCGTTCAGCCGCTTCCAGTCGGTGGTCGCCCAAGTCCCGACCCTGACCCAGCTTATCCCCGCTCAGGTTCAGGCCGGCGGCCAGACCGTCGATCTGAAGGGCGCGGCCTACGAGTACGAGCCGGACGAGGAGTCGATCCTCGAAACCCTGCTCCCGCGGAACCTGACCGTTCAGGTGCTGTCGGCGATGCTCGAGAACCAGGCCGGTTTCTACGCCGCTCAGATGACGGCGATGGACAACGCGACCCGTAACGCCGGCGACATGATCGCCAGCCTGACCCTGCAATACAACCGTTCACGCCAGGCGCAGATTACCAAGGAGCTGATCGAGATCATCTCCGGCGCCGAAGCGCTCTAACCCGAAAGAGTCCGAACCATGGCCACGACCCCCAAGGCTCCTGCCAAGAAGCCCGCCGCCCCGAAAGCGGCCGCCGCGCCGAAGGCCGCCGCCGCCAAGGCCGCTGCTCCGAAGGCTCCCGCCAAGAAGGCCGCCGCGCCGACCCCCGCGGTCGCCGCTGGCGTCGCCACCGGCCGCATCTCGCAGATCATCGGCGCCGTCGTCGACGTCGAGTTCGACGGTCACCTGCCGGCGATCATGAACGCGCTGGAAACCACCAACACCGACCAACGGACCGGCGCGCCGTTCCGCCTGGTGCTGGAAGTGGCTCAGCACCTCGGTGAGAACACCGTCCGCACCATCGCCATGGACACCACCGAGGGCCTGACCCGCGGCCAGCCGGTCAGCGACACCGGCCGCGCGATCACCGTCCCGGTCGGCCCGGCGACCCTCGGCCGCATCATGAACGTCATCGGCGACCCGATCGACGAAGCCGGCCCGATCGCGACCGAATTCTACGCTCCGATCCACCGCGAGGCGCCCAGCTTCGCCGAGCAATCGACGGCGGCCGAAGTGCTCGTCACCGGCATCAAGGTCATCGACCTGCTCTGCCCCTACACCAAGGGCGGCAAGATCGGCCTGTTCGGCGGCGCCGGCGTGGGCAAGACCGTGACCATGCAGGAGCTGATCAACAACATCGCCAAGGCTTACGGCGGTTACTCCGTGCTGGCCGGCGTGGGTGAGCGCACCCGCGAAGGCAACGACCTCTATCACGAGATGATTGAGTCGAACGTGAACCAGCCCGGCGGCGGCGGCGACAGCCGTTGCACCCTGGTCTACGGCCAGATGAACGAGCCGCCTGGCGCCCGCGCCCGCGTCGCCCTGACCGGCCTGGCCCAAGCCGAGTACTTCCGCGATCAAGAGGGCAAGGACGTGCTCCTCTTCATCGACAACATCTTCCGCTTCACCCAAGCCGGCTCCGAAGTGTCCGCGCTGCTGGGCCGTATCCCGTCGGCCGTGGGCTATCAGCCCACCCTGGCCACCGAGATGGGCAACCTGCAGGAGCGCATCACCTCGACCTCGAAGGGTTCGATCACCTCGGTCCAGGCCATCTACGTCCCGGCCGATGACCTGACCGACCCGGCGCCGGCCGCCTCCTTCGCCCACCTGGATGCGACCACCGTCCTTTCGCGTGACATCGCCGCCCAGGCCATCTTCCCGGCCGTGGACCCGCTGGACTCCACCTCGCGGATCATGGACCCGCTGGTCATCGGCGACGAGCACTACGCGGTCGCCCGCCGCGTCCAGGAAACCCTGCAGGCCTACAAGGCTCTGAAGGACATCATCGCCATCCTGGGCATGGACGAGCTGTCGGAAGAGGACAAGCTGACCGTCGCCCGCGCCCGGAAGATCCAGAAGTTCCTCAGCCAGCCGTTCCACGTGGCCGAGCAGTTCACCAACATGCCGGGGATCTTCGTCTCCCTGGAAGACACCATCCGCTCGTTCAAGGCGGTCGTGGACGGTGAATACGACCACCTGCCGGAAGCGGCCTTCTACAACGTCGGCACCATCGACGACGCCGTCGTGAAGGCCGAGAAGCTGGCCGCGGAAGCCTAAGCAGCATGGCTGGCAAGCTTCACTTCTCGCTGGTCTCGCCGGAACGCGAATTGTTCTCCGGCCAGGTCGACCAGGTCGACGCGCCGGGCGCCGAAGGCGACTTCGGCGTGCTGGCCGACCACGCGCCGTTCATGACGACGCTGAAGGAAGGCCGGGTGAAGGTCTATAACGGCGGCGCCGTCACGACCTACGCCATCCAAGGCGGGTTCGCCGATGTGACGCCGGACGGCCTGACCATCCTGGCCGAGCAGGCCGAAGAGGTCGCCGCCTAGGCGGCGCTCTGAGAAAAACGAAGGCCCTGGCGCTCCGCGCCGGGGCCTTTTTCTTGTGCTATGGCCCCTTCGCCGTCCTTCACGATTGAGGCAAAATCGGCGCCGATCGGCCCGATTGCCGCGTCAGAGGGCTTGCGGGGGGCGCTCAGTTTCGCTTGTTATGCGGCACGTCTAGTTTGGGGACCTCGCAATGCGCACCGCCTTCGTCAGTCTGATCGCCCTCGCCGGCCTTGCCACGGCCGCCAACGCCCAGCCTGCTCCGCCGGCCGAAGCCGCTGCGGCTCCCGCTCCCGCCGCTGCGCCGGGCGAAGCGCCGCCGGTCATGCCGACCAGCGGTCCGGAAGCCCAGATCATCGACGTGATCAACCGCGTCTGCAAACCGCTGGTGAAGGGTGGTGACTTCGACCAACTCGCCAGCGCCACCGGCTACAAGAAGAACAAGCGCGAAGGGACCTATGTCGGGACCCTCGTCGAAAAGCCCTACACCATCACCATCTGGCCGCAGGGTTCGAACAAGGACGTCTGCCGCCTGACGGTGAACTACGCCCTCGACGGCGAGAAGCCGATCATCGTCGGCCTGAACATCTTCTCCTACCTGCACAACCCGCGGCTGGAGCCGCAGCGGAATGACTTCGTGCCGGGCGCCGAGTTCAAGCGCATCACCAACTCCTGGGAGTACTACACCGATAAGGAGTCCACCGGCCTGGTCTTCGTCCAGCTGAAGAAGCTCGACGGAACGCCGGTGAACAAGAACTTCGACACCGGTGAAATTCTCTATTCGGAACGCAAGTTCTAAGGCCGACAGGCCCGGCGTCCTTCGAGGGGCGCGATCTTGTCTGGGGCGCGGGGCACGATCTCCGCGCCCCATTTCATTTTGGGGACCGCCATGCCGTGGGCCATTCTTTTCGTCGCGGGACTTTGCGAAATCGGTTGGGCCGTGGGCCTGAAGTACACCGAGGGGTTCACCCGCCTGTGGCCGACCGTCTTCACTGGGGTCAGCCTGGTGGCCTCGATGGGCCTGCTGGGGCTGGCGGTGAAGTCCCTGCCGCTGGGCACGGCCTACGCGGTCTGGACCGGCATCGGGGCGGTGGGGACCGTCATCCTGGGAATCGTCCTCTTCAAGGAGCCGGCGACCGTCATGCGCCTCGTCTGCGTGGGACTGATCGTCTCAGGCATCCTCGGACTGCGTTTCTTCGGGTCGGCCGGACACTGAGGGCGATTGACGCCGGCGCCGCGTCACGGCCAGGGTCGCTCCGACCTTTGCAGTATGGAGTCCCCCACCGATGACGACGCGCGCACTGTTGCTCGGCGCCGCCCTGGCCTTCTCCGCCGCGGCTGCGGCGACCGCCGCCGACCTGCCCCGCCGCGAAGTCGGTCAGATCGTCTATGACAACGTGCCCGAGACGCCCGAAGCGCTGAAGCAGGCGATCGCGCCCTATTACAATGCGCGCTCGGCGGTGTTCGAGGACTGGCTGGCCGATGGCTCGATGCTGATCGCCACGCGTTTCGCCGACGTGAACCAGATCCACCATGTCGCCGCGCCCGGCGCGGCGCGGACCCAGCTCACCTTCTTCGACGAACCTGTGAACCTCGCCAAGACGCAGCCGGGCGCGGCGCGGTTCGTCTATCCGCGCGATGTCGGCGGGGCCGAGTATTACCAGGGCTACCTGCGCGACCTGAACGGCAAGGAAGTCCAACTCACCGCGCCCAAGACCCGCAACTCGGGTTTCGTGTTCTCACCGGATGGCAAGCGCGTCGCCTGGAGCCAGGTCACGCCGGGCGATCCCAACTACGACATCGTGCTGGCCGACGCTGACCATCCCGAAGGCCGCCGCGTCGTGCATGAGGGCAAGGGCGCGATGGCGGTGCTCGACTACGCGCCGGACGGGAAGTCGCTGCTGGTCAGCCGCTTCAATTCCTCGACCTTCGTCGAACTGTTCGTGCTGAACCTCGAGAGCGGCGCCCTGACGCCGGTGGGGCCGGCCGGCCGCAAGGTGGGTTACGAGGGTGGTGCGTTCACCGCTGACGGCCGCGGGGTCGTCACCCTGTCGGACGACGGCTCGGAGGTGGCCCGGCCGGTCGTGCTCGACATCGCCGGCGGCGCGACGCGCAATCTCGACCCGAGCGCCAAGTGGCCGGCCGAGATGTTCGACGTCTCCAAGGACGGCCGCCTGGTCGCCTACATGGTGAATGAGGAAGGCTACTCGAAGGTCGTGGTCCGCGAGGTCGCGACCGGCCGGGAGCTGCCGACCCCGAAACTGCCGCTGGGCGTGCTGACCGGCCTCGGCTTTTCGCCCGACGGCAAGCAGATCGGCTTCTCGATCTCCACCTCCACTGCCTCGGGCGATGCCTGGAGCTTCGGTCTGGAGGACCAGAAGCTGGTCCGCTGGACCCAGAGCGAGTTGGCCGGCCTGGACCCCGCGACCCTCGTGGAGCCGACGCTCTTCCGCTACACGACCTTTGACAAGCGCTCGATCCCCGCCTTCATCTATCGCCCGGCGGCGGCCAAGCCGGGCCAGAAGCTGCCCGTGGTGATCCAGATCCACGGCGGTCCCGAGGGCCAGGAGCAGCCGAGCTTCAACCCGCGCCGGCAGTCTTGGGTGAATGAGCTGGGCGCGGCGGTGATCATTCCGAACGTTCGCGGCTCCACGGGCTACGGAAAGACCTATCTGGGCCTCGACAACGCCGAGAAGCGTGAGGACTCGGTCAAGGACATCGGGGCCCTGCTCGACTGGGTCGCCAAGCAGCCGGATCTCGACGCCAGCCGCGTCGCCATCGTCGGCCAGTCCTACGGCGGTTACATGTCCCTGGCGGTCGCTGCGCACTACAACGACAAGATCGCCGGGGCCATCGACCTCTACGGCATCTCCAATTGGACGACCTTCCTCCAGAACACCGAAGGTTATCGCCGCGACTTGCGCCGGGTCGAGTACGGGGATGAGCGCGACCCGAAGATGCGGGCGGTGTTCGACAAGATCTCGCCGATCAACCTGAGCGATCGGATGAAGAAGCCGATGATGATCTATCAGGGCGCCAACGACCCGCGGGTGCCGCGGACCGAGTCCGAGCAGATGGTCGCCAAGCTGCGGGCGCAGGGCACCGACGTTTGGTACGTTCTGGCCAAGGACGAGGGCCATGGCGTGGCGCGCAAGCAGAACGCCGAGGCGGTCCGCGCCAGCGAGATCGTCTTCCTGAAGAAGGTGTTGGGCGTCCAGTAGGTCGGGCTAGCGAGGCGGCGTCAGGCCGCCTCGCGCTGATCCTCGAGCCAGCCCAGGGCGATCTCGGCGATCTCTTCCCACCCGGGCTCACCCAGCAGCCAGTGGCTCATGCCGGGCGCCTCGACGAAGGTGGCGCCCAGGCGCCCGGCGGTCTGCCGGACGGTCGCCGGCGGATGGACAACGTCCCGTTCGCCGGCCAGCACCAGGCAAGGGGCGTCGATCGAGGCGACGCTGGTGGTCATGAACGGATCCAGCCACCAGTTCAGGGTTTCCCAGAGCGCGCGGCCGCTTTCCGGCCGCAGCCGGTCGACCACCGCCTGGCGCTCGGCCCGCTCCATGCGGTCGAGGCTGAAGCGCTTCATCATGCTCGGGTCGGGGGTGACGCCTTGGGCCCAGAACGGCCCCAGCATGTGCAGTCCGAAAGCCGTGACCGTCTCCTCCATCGAAGAGGCCGAGACGCCCCAAGGCGCGGAGGGGGCGAGCAGCACGACAGCCCGCACCGGAGCCTTGGACGCCGCCATCGCCGCAACGAGCCCGCCCATGGAATGGCCTAGCAGGACCGGCGCCTGCGCCTGCCGGCGGCAGAGGCTGGCGATGTCGTCGGCGTAGTCGCGCATCGAGAGGCCGACGACCGCTTCGGCGGGAGCATTCTGGTCGTGGCCGCGAAGGTCGGGCGTCAGCACCTCACGGCCGTTCGCCTCGAAGGGGCGGCGAAACCGGTCGAACGCCCAACCGCCACAGAAGGCCCCATGGACCATGACGACGGGCGAGTTCATGCGTGGCTGCGCGTGGTCAGACGGCGTGGCCGGTCAGGCCCGCAAAGTCGTGGAAGGCTTGCACCACCTGCTCGTAGGTCGCCCGCTTGAAGGGCACGACGAGACTGGGGGCCTCGTCCAGACGGCCCCAGCGCCAGGCGTCGAACTCGGGATGGCCATCGCCGGAGAGGTCGATTTCGCTCTCCACGCCATCGAAACGCAGGGCGAACCATACCTGACGCTGACCCTTCCAGCCCTTGGCGATCTTCGAGCCGTTGTGTCCGGGCGGGAAGTCGTAGGCCAGCCAGCCGTCCGTGCGGCCGAGCAGGGTGGTGGTGACGACGCCGGTTTCCTCGGCCAGTTCACGCTTGGCGGCCAGATACAGGTCCTCGCCGGCGTCTACGCCGCCTTGCGGGAATTGCCAGTTGTGGGGGCCGACGGTCTGATAGCGCCGACCGAGCCACACGCGCCCATCCGGGTGGAAAAGCACCACCCCGACGTTCGGGCGATAAGCGGTCAGATCAGTCATCTCAGTCCATTTAGCGACGCGTGGTCAAAGCGGAAGCCGGCGCCAGTTGATAACCACGAGATTCGACCGATTCAGCCCATTTGGCGACCTGGGACAGTGTCACAGGGTACGCGAAGCCCGATCCTAGCGCCTGGCCGTGCTGGAGGGCGCCGGCCTCGACCGCCAGAAGCTGCTGGTCGATCGCCTCGCTGGAAAGCTGGTCGTCGATGATCCTGAGCGCCGAGGCGCGTCCCGGGCCGCCACGACGAGCGGCCTGGCCGTCGTCGATGAAGGCGAGACCGCGGCCCCGCAGGGCGGTCTGGAAGGCGTCCATCCCGGCCGCCGAGGTCATGAACCGCGAGCCGAGGTAGTTGGTGACGCCGAAGTAGCCGGTGGCTCGCGAGAGCACCCATTCCAGCTTCTTCACAGTTTCCTGGCCGGGGGCGTCGGCCATCAGGGTGTAGGGACCCGGATCGTTGTCCGGATAGTCGGTGGGCTCCATCGGCGTTTCCAAGAGAACCTCGTGACCGGCGGCGCGCGCGAGATCGATCCAGCCCTGGAGGCCTTCGGAATAGGGCACGAAGGAGAGGGTGATCTCCGGCGGCAGGGTCTCGATGGCCTGCCGCGTCACGCCGGCGTTCAGCCCCAGGCCGCCGATAACCAGGGCGACCTTCGGGCGTCCGTTGGCGGTGAAGGGCCGCGCATAGGCCTCGGCCGGCGTGCGTCCGTCGGCGGCGATGATCGGCAGCGGTCCGTTCGGGCCTTGGCTATGGAAGCCCTGCAGCGGCGCCGGGGGCAGGGGCCGCGTATCCGAATGCGCCGCGCCCTGCATGGTGATGGTCGCCTCGCCGCCGACGGGCTCGATCGGCGTTTCCGAGAGGCGGAAGATGTCCTCGGTCACGGCGGGCTGGCCGCTGGCGCGCGACAGCGCCTCGCGCCAGCCGTCTGGGGCCGTCTGGCCGCCCATCTTGGCCAGGGAGAGCCGTACGACCGGCATCGCGGCCTTCGGGTCGCCGGCCAAGGCGATGAGGGCGATCAGGGTGAGGATCAGGACGGTCCCCGCGGCGCCCGCACCCACATAGGGATTGGAGAATATGCGCAGGACCGAGTCCGACAGAGGCGCGGCGGGCGCAGCCGAAGCCGCGGCGGTGGCGAATTGCTTCTTCGAAAACATGACCATGATCACGGAACGTTCCGGCATTGGAGCGTCCGCAAATATGGTTAACAAACGACTTATACAGTGAACATCGCCGTGGTGATTGTTAACCACTACGGCGGTTCAGGTCGTGATTATTTCTTTTCTGGCAAGGGCTTGGCGTCGCCGCTCACCGGCGCGCCGTTCTTCGGCGCGACCACGGCCGCCATCTTCGGCGCAGGCTTCGGCAATTTCGGCGTCGCCGCCACCGAGCCGTACTTCAGCACGTCCTTGGCGCGGGCGAGCTGGAAGTCGCCCTTGTCCTCGTCGAAGCCCTCGGGCGGGGACTCGGCCGGGATGTGCGCGCCACGCCGGGCCTTGCCCTCTTCGGCGTTCAGGGCGTTACGGAACGAGGCTTCCGAGAACTGGAAAGCGCGGTTGGCGATGCGCTGGGCCTGGTCGCGAGTTTCGGCGACCTCCAGGTCCGGTTCGATACCGGTCTTCTGGATGGAGCGGCCCGATGGCGTGTAGTAGCGCGCCGTGGTCAGCTTCAACGCGCCGTCCATGCCGCCGCGCAGCGGGATCACGGTCTGCACCGAGCCCTTGCCGAAGCTGGTCAGTCCGACCACCTCGGCGCGCTTGCGGTCCTGCAGGGCGCCGGCGACGATCTCGGCGGCGGACGCAGAGCCCGAATTGATCAGCACCACCATCGGCAGGCCGCCGGCGGCGTCGCCGGGGCGGGCGTTGTAGCGCTCGATGTCGCGCGGATCGCGGCCGCGCTGGGAAACGATCTCGCCGCCTTCCAGGAACATGTCGGAGATGCCGACCGCCTGGTCGAGCAGCCCGCCGGGATTGTTGCGCAGGTCGAGGACCAGGCCCTTCATCTTCGGGTTCTTGGCGCGCAGGTCGGCCAGCGCCGCCTCGGCCTCGTCCGTGGTCTTTTCGTTGAAGGCCGAAACCCGCAGGTAGCCGTAGTCGCCTTCCATCTTGGCGGTGGCCGACTTCGGCTTGATGACCTCACGCACGACCTTCACGTCGAAGGGATCGGTCTTCTCGCGGGCGATGGTCAGGGTCACGGCCTCGCCGGGCTTGCCGCGCATCTGCTTGACCGCGTCGTTGACCGACAGGCCCAGCACGCTCTCGCCGTTCACGGCGGTGATGTAGTCGCCAGCCTTGATCCCGGCCTTGAAGGCGGGGGTGTCGTCCATGGGCGAGATCACCTTGACCACGCCCTCTTCGCTGGTCACCTCGATGCCCAGGCCGCCATATTCGCCGCGCGTCTGGTCGCGCATGTCGTCGAAGCTGTCAGGGTTCAGATAGCCGGAGTGCGGATCCAGCGAGGTCAGCATCCCGTCGATGGCCGCCTCGATCAGCTTCTTGTCATCGACCTCGGTGACGTACTGCCGCTCGACCGTGTCGAGGACGTCGCCGAAGAGCTCGAGCATCTTGTAAGTCTTGACCTTGGGTGTGGCCTGGGCCGAGGCGAGCGCCTGCTGGCTCACATAGGCCATCGAGCCCGCGCCGAGCACAAAGGCCGAAACCCCGATCAGAAGATACTTACGCATTTGCGGCTCTTTCAGCCTCCCTTGCGGCGAACGGCGCCGCACCGGAACTCCTGAACCCACGTTCCGGGACGAATCCGGCGGAATTGGTTCGGTTACTTGTCCTGTTCGGCCAGCCATCGGGCCGGATCAACAGGAACGCCGCGCTCGCGGACCTCAAGATAGAGCTCAGATGGAGACTGTTTTCCATCCGGCATCCACCCGACAGGTGCGCCCGCTGCGACCGATTGTCCGACGTCCACGGCCGTTCGGTCGAGTCCAGCGAGAACCAGATGGTATCCGCCGGCAAGTCGCAAGATCAAAATATCGCCCCACCCCTTAACGGGGCCCACATATTGGACAAGGCCGGCGTCGGGAGCCGTCACCGGGGCGCCCTTGGGCGCGGCGTAGGTGACGCCGGAGATCTCCAGGCCCCCGCCGGCGTCCTGTCCGAAGCGACGGGTGATCTCGCCCTCCACCGGCCTGCGCAGGCTGTGGGGCGGGGTGATCGGCGCGCCGGGCAGGGGCGCGGCGCCGGGCGGCGTGGCTTCCTGGCGCTCGCGCTGTTCGGCCAACTCGGAGTCCGTGGTGAAAAGCGTCTCGCTGGCCACCGCGGCCAGGCGCCGCTGGCGTGCGATCTCGCCGGCCTGCTCGGCATAGGCCTTGGCGCGCTTCTGGAGCTCGGGCGTGATCGCCTTGACGAGGATCGCGGCGCGCACGGCGTCGGTCGCGTCGGCCGGGCTGACCATCAGGGCAGGCGGCGGATCGCGGCGGAACTGCGCCAACGCGGTCAGCAGCCGGGACATCCGGTTCAGGTTGCGGCCCTGCTCGGCGTTGAGGGCGGTCTCCTGGACGTTGAGCCGCTCAAGCCGCATGCGTGTGTCGCTGGCCGCGTAGGCCGCAAGGCCCAGGCTGGCCGCGGTCACGACGCCGATCGGCACCATCAGGCTGCGGGTAAGCATGGCCATGGGATACCGCCGCCGCGCCGTGGTCTCAATCGCGGTGATAGGGGCCTCCCGCCAGAATGGTCACGGCGCGATAGACCTGCTCGGCCAGCATCGCCCGCGCCAGGGCGTGGGGCCAGGTCTGGGGGCCGAAGGCGAGCTTGCCGTTGGCCTGGGCGAGCAGGGCGGGGTCCAGCCCGTCCGCGCCGCCGATCAGGAAGACCAGCCGACGGACGCCGTCGTCGCGCAGGCGGCCGATCTCCGTGGCGAAGGCTCGGGAGGGACGGGCCGCGCCGTGCTCGTCGCAGGCGATGACATGGGCGCCGTCCAGGTGCGGACGCAGGACGTCCGCCTCCGCGGCCTTGCCGGGCTTGCGCGCCTCGACCTCGAGGACCTCGACTGGCCCGAGGCCGAGCGAACGCCCAGCCGCCGTCGCGCGATCGACGTACAGCTTCACCAACTCGCTCTCAGGAGATCGAGGCAGCCGGCCTATGGCGATGATGGAAATCTTCATCGGCCCGTTGCGCCCCTGTCAGACGAGCAGGGGGTGCTTCAGTTTCAGCTCGCCGTCCGATGCGGCGCGTCGACGGACCAGATCTTCTCGATGTTGTAGAACTGGCGCACTTCCGGACGGAACAGGTGAATGATCACGTCGCCGGTGTCGATGAGCACCCAGTCGCAGTGCGGAAGGCCTTCGACGCGGGCCTTGCCGTGTCCTTCTTCCTTCAGGGCGCGCAGCAGGTGGTCGGCCATGGCGCCGACATGACGGTGCGAACGTCCCGACGCCACGATCAGGGCGTCTGCGACGGCGCTCTTGCCTTTCAGGTCGATGAAGACGACGTCCTGCGCCTTGTCGTCATCCAGGCGTTGCAGGATCATATCGCCCAGGGCGGTGATCTTCGCCTCCGGGTCGGTGGAAGCCGCGGATATCGGGGCTTCTTGCGCTCTAGGCGCAGGGTCAGGGCTCAGCGGGGTCGCTCCTTTGTTGCCTCGCTAGGACAGACATAGCACGTATGGGCGCGCCGGTCAGCCCAGGCTCACAAAGTCTTCAAGATCCACGTCGCCGCATGCGTTCCCGCAGGGCCGTAGAAGATTGAAAATTCAGCGGTCCGGTCAGGAAGACCCAGCGCGGCGGCTGGGACGAGGGCGCCAGCTTGGCCTGCTCGATGGGGACCCGCGCATGGGCGAACCGCCGCGCGGCGGGCGAGGAGCGGCTCTTCAGCGAGATCCAGGGGCGCGAGACGACGGCCACCGGGACCTCGTCCATGATCTGGGTCCAGCCGCGCCACCGGTGAAAGGTCGCCAGGCTGTCGGCGCCCATGATCCAGACGAAGTGCACGCCCGGAAAACGCGCCTTCAGGTCTCGGACGATGTCGATGGTGTATTGCGAGCCGATCCGGGTCTCGGCGTCGCTGACGATCATGCTGCGCCCGCGTGCGACGCGGCGGACCCCGGCCATCCGTTCAGCGAGGCTGGCGGTCTCGTGGTTCGACTTCAGGGGGTTCTGAGGCGAGACCAGCCAGATCACCCGGTCGAGCTGCAGCCGCCGGCGGGCGGTCTCGGCGACGTGGGCGTGGCCCTGGTGCGCAGGATTGAACGAGCCGCCATAGAGGCCGACCCGCATGCCCGGCGACAGGTCGAACCCCAGGCGCAAGGCCTGCGGCCGACCGGCCACAGGCCTGCGCCTAGCGGGACCGGCGAACCACATGGGCGTTCTGCGCGTGGCCGGGACTCAAAGCGTCTTCGCCGTGGCAGGATTGCGGTCGAGGTTGCGATCGCTCTGCCGCACGCGGGCGCGGACGGTGAAGACGCCGTCGCCCGACAGCACGCCGCCCCGCGCGAACAGGCGGCCGTGCTCCCAGTTTGAGAGGCCCAGCTCAGGGCGGTCGAGGGCGAACTGCCCGTCGACCCAGCGGGTGAACCCGTCGCCGACGAAGGGGGCGTTGATCGCGGCGTAGAAACGCTCGTGGGCCGCGGCGTCCTGGGCGATCAGGCTGGCGGCGAATTGCGGGCTGTAGCGGTTGAAGAGGGTCACCGCGGCCTCGACGCTGTCGACCAGCACCAGGGTTAGCTCCGGCGTCTCCTCCCACTCCCACTCGCGACCGAGGTCGTCTGCCGCCAGGCTTTCCACCTTCGGCTCTTCGACCGGTCCCTCGGCGCGGCCGACCAGGATCCGTGCTTCGCGCCACGCGGCCGGCAGAGCCTCTTCAGACCCTTCGACGACGTGCAGCTTCACGCCGCTGCGTCGCTCGCCGGCCAGATCCAGGGCTTCGAGGAAGGCTGGAACCAGATCGGCCGCCCGCTCGCGCACGATGGCGCAGACGTTGAGGGTGTTGCAGACCTTGCGGTCGAGGGAATGGTAGACGGCCGCCTTGAAGCGCTCGGCGTCGGCGTCAGGCGCGGCCACCATCCAGGCGCCGCCGGTGCCGTGCAGGCTGACCGGCGCGCCGGCCTGGCGGGCGATGGCCCCCAGTTGCGCGACCGCCGGACCCGAACCACGGGCCACGGCCAGGGCCAGGCGCGGGTCGGAGAACATGGCCCAGCCGGCGGCGTGGACGGGGCTGTCGACCAGCGCGGCCGAGCCTTCCGGTAGCCCGGCGGCCTTCAGCGCCGGATCCAGAGCGTGCTCGACGATCGCCCGGGCCGTGCCCAGGGCGTCGGACCCGATCCGGAAGACGACGGTGTTGCCGGTGCGCAGCACGCCGGTGGCGTCGGCGAAGACGTTCGGGCGACCCTCGAAAATGAAACCGACCACGCCCAGCGGCGCGGCCACCTGTTCGACGGTCCAGCCCGCATGCTCGACCTTCTCGACGATACGGCCGCGTGCGGCCGGCGCGTCGCGCCAGACCTGCAGCCCGGCGATCATATCGGCGCGCATCGCAGCGCTGACGGCTAGGCGGGTGGTCGATCGGCCGCGGCCCTGGGCGCTCGCCACATCGGCGGCGTTGGCCTGGGCGATGCGGTCCCAGACGCCGTCGTCGGCCAAACGTTGGGCGAAGGCCTCGAAGAAGGTGGTGACCGCCTCGTCCGAAACGCCGGCGAGTTCGCCGAACGCGCGGTGAGCTCTGGAGACTGCGCCGTCGGCGATGGCTTGGACGGCGGCAGGGACGTGCAGAAGGTCGCCGGTTTCCTGGATCACGACCAGACGGTCGCCGGCCTTGAAGGCCTCGGCGAGGGCGTCGGAAACATAGGCGACGCGATCGCCGCCGTACGGGATCGCCATGCCGGGGCTCAACGCCTCCAGCCGGCCCGTCCGGGCTCTCGTCTCAGCCTTCGATCTCGCGCCCGCGTCGTCCATTACGCGCCCTAATGCTCAGTTTGAGGTTTAGTAGGCCCCTTTGGGGCGCGTCGCAAATCCGCAATCGGCTGTTCAGGCCGGCGTCCGCGCGGACAGCGCCAGGTCGTCGGCGTGGATCATCGGGCCGTAGCTGAAACCCAGGACGGCTTCGATGCCGTCGGACTTCAGGCCGCAGATGCGCTCGGCGTCCTCGGCGTCATAGCGCGCAAGCCCGCGGCCGATCTCGCGCCCGGTCTCGTCCAGCACCACGACGGCGTCGCCCTTGTCGAAACGGCCCTGCACGGACCGCACGCCCGCTGTCAGCAGGCTCTTGCCGGTCAGCAGGGCGCGGGCGGCGCCGTCGTCGACCACGACCGCCCCGGAGGTCGCCAGCGAGCCGGCGATCCAGGCCTTGTAGGCCGCCTTCACCGACACGGAGGGCTCGATCACCGTCGCCTTCTCGCCGGCCTCGATGGCGGCGAGCGGCGAGGGGCGCCGACCGAGGGTGATGATCGTGGCGCAGCCGGCCGACTGGGCGATCCGCGCGGCCATGATCTTGGTGGCCATGCCCCCGGTGCCGACGCCGGCGGCGGCGTTGGCGCCGCCGGCCATGGCTTCGATCTCCGCGGTCAAGTGCGTGACCCGCGGCATGTGCCGCGCGTCGGGATTGTTGCGCGGGTCGGCGGTGTAGAGGCCGTCGATGTCAGAGAGCAGAACCAGCGCCTCGGCCCCGATCATCTGGGCGACGCGGGCGGCCAGACGATCGTTGTCGCCGTAGCGGATTTCCTCGGTGACGACGGTGTCGTTCTCGTTGACGACCGGCACCACGCCCAGGGAGAGCAGGGCGGACAGCGTCGCGTGGGCGTTCAGCCAGCGCCGGCGGATCTCGGTGTCGTCCTTGGTGATCAGCACCTGGGCGGCGGCCAGGCCGTGGGGCTCCAGCGCCTCCTCCCAGGCCCGCATCAGGGCCGATTGGCCGGCGGCCGCGCAGGCCTGCTTTTCGGGAAGGGTCAGCTTGCGCCGCCCCATGCCCAGGCGATGGCGCCCCAGGGCGATGGAGCCGGACGAAACAACCAGCACCTGCTGGCCCCGTGCGCGAAGCCGCGCAAGATCGACGGCGAACGCGGCGAGCCAGGCGGTGTCGGGACCGGCCTCGCCTGCGACGAGGGCCGAGCCGACCTTGACGACGATCTTGCTGGCGCGGTCCAGGCCGGTCACGGCGTCCAGCCTGCGCCGCCGGACTGTTCGGCCTGCTCCTGGGCGATCTCGGCCTTGCGGGCGCGGACCATGTTGTAGGCCTCGCGCAGCAGTTCGGTGACGCCCTTGCCCGAGACGCCGGAGACCAGGCGGACCTCGTGCCCGACCGCTTCCTCCAGCGCTTCGCGCTGCATCTCGATGACGCTTTCGTCGAGGGCGTCGATCTTGTTGAGCGCCACGATCTCGGTCTTGTCGCCCAACTCTTCGCCGTAGGCCTCAAGCTCGCCGCGCACCGTGCGCCAGGCCTCGGCCACGTCGGTCTGGGTGGCGTCGACAAGGTGGATCAGCACCGCCGTGCGCTCCACGTGGCCCAGGAAGCGGGTGCCAAGGCCGGCGCCTTCCGAGGCGCCCTCGATCAGGCCGGGAATGTCGGCCAGGACGAACCGCTCGCTCGGCGAGAGGTCCACCATGCCGAGGTTGGGGGCCAGGGTGGTGAACGGATAGTCGGCGATCTTCGGCTTGGCCGCGCTGGCCGCCGCCAGGAAGGTCGACTTGCCGGCGTTGGGCAGGCCGACCAGACCGACGTCGGCGATCAGCTTGAGGCGCAGCCAGATCCAGCGCTCCTCGCCCTCTTGCCCAGGATTGGCGTGGCGCGGAGCCTGGTTGATCGGGCCCTTGAAGCGGTCATTGCCCCAGCCGCCGTTGCCGCCGCGCAGCAGTTGGACGCGCTTGCCGGCGACATCCATGTCGGCGATCAGGGTCTCGTGGTCTTCGTCCAGCACCTCGGTGCCGACCGGGACTTTCAGCACCACGTCATCGCCGGCCGCGCCATGGCGGTTGCGGCCCATGCCGTGGATGCCGGTGCCGGCCTTGAAATGCTGCTGGTAGCGATAGTCGATCAGGGTGTTGAGGCCGTCGACCGCCTCGATCCAGACGTCGCCGCCCTTGCCGCCGTCGCCGCCGTCAGGGCCCCCGTACTCGATGTACTTTTCGCGCCGGAACGACACAGCGCCGCCGCCGCCGTTTCCGGAGCGGAGATAGATCTTGCACTGGTCGAGGAATTTCATGACGGCCTTTTGTAACACGAGATGCGCCCCGTCGAGCCTTGTGCTCGCCGGGGCGCTCTAAATCATGGGCGGTGTGGCCTCAGGCCAGCCACACCATCATGCGGGTCGGGGTGGCCTGGCCGCCGCGGGCGACCGAGGTCCGAAGTTCGACGTCCCCCGTGTAGAGGAAGCCGGCCTTGCAGAGCACTTCGCCCGAGGCGGGGTTGTCCGAGAAGTGGCCCGCGCGCAGATAGCGCCGGCCCCAGGTCTCGTGAGCCCAGACCAGGGCGCCCTTGGCCGCCTCGGTCGCGTAGCCTTCGCCCCAGTGCGGCCGGCCGATCCAGTAGCCTAGCTCGATCTCCGCGCCCTTGGCGTCGAAGCCGAGAACCCCGATGGCGCCGTGCTCGGGATGGTCGATGACGAACACCGCCTCGCGGCGGAAGTCCTTTTCGCTGACCTGCTCGAGGAAGCCCTCGGCGTGATCCAGGCCGTAGGGGTACGGCATGCCCGTGGTCATGCGGGCCACATCGAAGTCGTTGGCGTAGATGGCGATCTGCGTCGCGTCCGTACGGCGGGGCTTACGCAGCCTCAGACGCTCGGTCGCGACGACCGGCTCGAAGTCGATTGCACACATCGTCTACCTCCCGGCCCTCTCTCGGGGCCATTTCAGAAAGCAAAAGGGGGAGTCCGGCGGTCCGGACTCCCCCTCGGAAGCTTCCTGCCCGGTCCGCCTTACGGCGAACCCGGTTTCAAGAGGTTCGCCTGATTATTCAGCCGCTTGAGCCACGACCACGTTCACGTAGGTGCGGTCGTCACGCTTGGTGACGAACTTCACGGAACCGGCCGCAGTGGCGAAGAGGGTATGGTCCTTGCCGATGCCGACATTGTCGCCCGGGAAGAACTTGGTGCCACGTTGGCGCACGATGATGTTGCCGCCGACGACAGCTTCACCACCGAACTTCTTTACGCCAAGGCGGCGGCCGGCCGAGTCGCGACCGTTACGCGAGGAGCCGCCAGATTTCTTGTGAGCCATAGCTCTCTCCTAAATCCTAGTGGACGCGCTTATTCAGCGGCGTCGTCGGTCTTCTTGGCCGCGGCCTTCTTAGGCGCAGCAGCTTTCTTCGGGGCCTTGGCCGGCGCGGCTTCGGCGGCCGGGGCGGCGGCTTCCAGTTCGGCGACCACGTTCTTCAGGTTGCGGGCGCGAGCGTCCAGCAGGGCCTTCGGGGTCAGGCTCACCGTGCCGTCCCACTTGTCGGTCTTGCCGGCGCCGGCGATCGAGGTCACGCGCAGCACGGTTTCCGACTGGCGATGGCCGCGGGTGCGGCGGTAGCCTTGGCGACGGATCTTCTTGAAGATCTTAACCTTCTCGCCCTTGCGGGTTTCGATCAGGGTGGCGGAGACCGTCGCGCCGTCGACCAGCGGAGCGCCGACGGTCACGGCCTCGCTGTCGCCCAGCATGAGGACGTCGCCGAACGCGACTTCCGCACCCGGTTCACCGTCGAGCTTTTCGACGACCAGCAGGTCACCGGCTTGAACCCGGTACTGCTTTCCGCCGGTTTTGATCACCGCGTACATCGTTGGCGCCTTGGACTATAGCAAAATGGATTGCGCCCGCGAGATAGCCCGCGGGCGAGAGGCGCGGACTTATACAGAGGGGCCGGGGAGAGTCAACGCGTCAGGCGTGTTTCTACGGTCACATGACTCAGGCCGGGTAATCCGGCAAGGCGCGCGCGGTAGGCCTCGGCCGCCAAAGGAGCCTTCGCCTCGATGACCACAATGGCCGCGTGATGCCCAGGCCCCAGCCGCCAGAGGTGCAGGTCCAGCAGCCGTTCGCCGTCGCTCTGCAGCCGGGTGCGGATCTCTTCAGTCAATTCGGGCGAAGGATTGGTGTCCAACAGCACCGCGCCGGTCCGGGTCATCAGCCGCCAGGCGAAGTGCGCCAGCAGCACGGCCCCGGCCAGTCCCGCAAGGCTGTCGGCCCACGCCCAGCCGAGCAGGCGTCCGGCGGCAAGACCGAGGATCGCCAGGCCGGATACGGCCGCATCGCCGGCCAGATGCAGGTGCGCGGCGGTAAGATTGAGGTCCCCGTCCCTGTCGTGGGCGTGGCTGTGGAGCGGGCGCAGCAACCACATGCAGACGAGGTTGATCGCCAGGGCAAGGGCCGCCAGGGCCAGGGCGCCTTCGTAGGCGACCGCCGCCGGCTCCAGCATGCGGTGAACGCTCTCGATGCCGACCAGCACGGCGCTGACCGCCAAAACCGCCGCATTGGCGAAGCCCGCGAGGTAGCCGAGCTTTCCGGTGCCGAACGAGAAGCGAGGGTCGTGGGCCAGGCGCCGGGCCATCCGGTAGGCGATCGCCGCCACGCACAGGGCGGCGACGTGCGCGGCCATGTGCGCGCCGTTGGCGATCAGGGCCATGGAATTGAAGACGATCCCCCCGCCGAGTTGCCCGACCAGGGTCAGTGTGCAGATGGCGGCGACGATCCAGGTCCGCCGCTCGTTGCGGGCGTGATCGGCGCCCAGATAGACGCGGTCGCCGCGAAAGGCGTCCAACGGTGCTCGGCGTTCGGGCGCGGATGCGGTCACGGGCGTCCTTGAGGGCGGCGATCCCGCATATATAGGGAATGCCGGGGCGCGGCGTTATTCGATAACACCTATATGATGGTCAAGCGGTGGAAGGCCGCAGCCTGTTCCCATCTCAGCTTTCAATGACTAGATGACGTCCATGACCGACAAGACACCCGTCACCGTCCTCACCGGCTATCTCGGCGCCGGCAAGACCACCTTGCTCAACCGCATTCTGACCGAGGACCACGGCAAGAAGTACGCCGTCATCGTCAACGAGTTCGGCGAGGTGGGCATCGACAACGACCTCATCGTCGGCGCCGACGAAGAAGTCTTCGAGATGAACAACGGATGCGTCTGCTGCACGGTGCGCGGAGACCTGATCCGGGTGTTGTCGGGCCTGATGAAGCGCAAGGGCAAGTTCGACGCGATCGTCGTCGAAACCACGGGCCTGGCCGATCCGGGCCCTGTCGCCCAGACCTTCTTCGTCGACGACGACGTGAAGGCCAAGACTCAGCTGGACAGCGTCACCACCGTAGTCGACGCCAAGCACCTACCGCTGCGGCTCGCTGACTCCCGGGAGGCTGTGGAGCAGATCGCCTTCGCCGACCAGATCGTGCTGAACAAGACCGATCTCGTCACCGAGGACGAGCTCCGCAGCGTCGAGGCCGCGATCCGCCGCCTCAATCCGCTGGCGCCGATCCATCGCACCCAACGCTCGCAAGTGCCGCTCGAGGCGATCCTCGGCCGCGGCAGCTTCGATCTGGCGCGCATCACCGAGGCGCAGCCGGAATTCCTCAATCCCGCCCATGGCGAACCGGGCCACGTTCACGACGAGAACTGCGACCATGATCACGACCATCATCATCACCACGGCGATCATGACCACGGTCACCACGACCATGATCATGAGGACCATGCGGCGGCAGCGGGCATCCGCGGCGTCTCGCTCACGCTAGACAAGCCGATCCACGGCCAACGGGTGACCAACTGGCTGAACCAGGTCCTTCAGGACCAGGGGCCGGACATCCTGCGCGCCAAGGGCATCATCGACGTGGCCGGCGAAGATCGCCGCCTGGTGTTCCAGGCCGTGCACATGATCCTGGAAGGCGACTTCCAGGGACCGTGGAAGGAAGGCGACAAGCGCTACAGCCGCCTGGTCTTCATCGGCCGCAACCTCGACGAGGCCAAGCTGAAGGCCGGCTTCGAGGCCTGCGCGGCTTAAGGGATCAGTCTTCCGGTTCGTCATGGCCGGGCCGTCAGGTCCCGGCCATCCATAGACGCCGAGGTCACCTGCGGGGACGATGTCTATGGATCCCCGGCACGCTACGCGGCCGAGGATGACGATCGATAGGATGAGCTGCGGCTACATCGCGCCAACAAAAAGGCCCGCCCGGGTTTCCCTGGGCGGGCCTTCTTATTCTCGTCGAAGGGCTGCTTAGAGCTCTTCGTTGATCAGGGCGACTTGGTAGAAGCCGTTGCCCTGCAGGGTGTTCATCACCGCCATGAAGTCGCCGTAGCGCACGGTCCGGTCAGCGCGGATGTAGACGCGCTCCTCGGTCGGCTCCGGCTTGTCCAGGATACGGGTCAGGTCGGCGGTCAGCGTGTCGAGGCTGGTCGGCGTTTCGCCGATGAACAGCTTGCCGCCTTGCTGGACGTTGATGAGCGTCGGCTCTTCAACCTTGGCGCCAGGGGGCGGCGGGATCGCCGGCGGCAGGTCGAGCTTGATCGACACCGTCGCTGCAGGGATCGACACCATGAAGATGATAAGGAGCACCAGCATCACGTCCACGAAGGGCGTGACGTTGATGTCGCTGTTCTGGCCGAGGTCGAACTTGCCGCCGCCTCCGCCGCCCAGCTTCGCACCCATATGAATTTCCTTCCCTTGGGCCCGAACTTGGGCCGCCGCACAGTCGCGACACCCTTCGCTAAACAAAATGCGATTGTAAAGCCCGAACCTGTGAACTTTCGTCGCCGAAAGCCCAGCTCCGGCGCGGCGCCTCATTCGAAGGCGGGGGCCGGCGGCGATTCCGCCTCTCGCCAAAACCGGCGTTAGGCCGCTATGACGCCGGCCATGACTTTCCAGTTCGACGCCTATGTCACCGCCGCCTTGTTCCAGAAGGATGGAAAGGCCGCCTTCGCCCTCGGCGACGGCACGGTCCGATTCGAGAGCGGCGAGACGATCGAAGCCCACGACGGCGCGATCTTGAGCGCCTGCCTGCACCCCAGCGGCGATGGCCTAGTCACCGGCGGCGACGATGGCCGCGTCGTCTGGTCGCGCGCCTCGGGCGCCGAGGAGATCGCCAAGATTCCCGGCCGCTGGATCGATGCGGTGGCCGCCTCGCCCGAGTCCAAGCTGATCGCCTTCGCCGCGGGCAAGGAACTGCATGTGCGCGATGCGGGCGATCCCGCCTTCCAGCGCGTCTTCATTCACGAGAAGTCGGTGGCCGACATCGCCTTCGATCCGAAGGGGCGTCGCCTGGCGGCGGCCACCTACGGCGGCGCCTGGCTCTGGTACGCCAAGATCGCCGAGCAGAAACCCTACCTCCTGAAGTGGGCCGGCAGCCATGTCGGCCTCGCCTTCAGCCCCGACGGCAAGTTCCTCATGTCCGCCATGCAGGAGAACGCCCTGCACGGATGGCGCGTCGCCGACGAGAAGAACCTGCGCATGGGCGGCTATCCCGTGAAGGTGAAGAGTATGGCCTTCGTCGCCAAGGGGCAGCTCCTGGCGACCTCGGGCGCCAACGGCTTGGTCGTCTGGCCCTTCGCCGGCGCTACCGGCCCCCTGGGCAAGCAGGCCGCCGAAGTCGGCTTCGACGAGAGCGCCATGGTGGTGCGCGTCGCCGGCATGCCCGGCGGACAGTGGGTCTGCGCGGGCCTCGACGACGGGCGCGTCTGGGCCTGTGACCTGGTCGGCCAGAAGATCATCCCGCTGAAGGCCGAGAAGGGTTCGGCCGTCTCCGCCCTGGCCATGACGCCCGATGGCAAGCGGGTGGCCTGGGGCGACGAGGACGGCGCGGCGAGCGTCTCCGACGTCGCCTAGGTTTCGAAGCCGCGTAGCTCGGCCCAGGTGTCGAACGGGTCGCGGGCCGAGCGCAGGGTGTTGATCGGCGCGGCTTCGTCACGCCAGCCCAGCGCCATCCCGGAAAACACCATGTGATCCTCGGGCAGGCCCAGCAACTCGCCCAGGGTCTTCGGATAGCGGGCCCAGTATTCCTGGGCGCAGGTGTCCAGGCCCTTCTCGGTGGCCAGCAGCATCACGGTCTGCATGTACATGCCCAGGTCCGACCATTGCGGCGGACCGAGCTTGCGGTCGAGGCAGAAGAACAGACCCACGGGCGCGCCGAACAGATCGCCGTTCTTGGCCAGTTGGCGCAGGCGCGCGGGCTTGTCTTCGCGCGGAATGCCGATGGTCGCGTAGAGGTCCTCGCCGTTCTGGAAGCGGCGCGTGCGGAACGGGTCCCAGAGGTTCGGAGGATAGACGTCGTACTCCGGTGGCTCGCCCATGGGATTGGCCGCGACCCTGGACTTGAGCTCCGCCAGCGCCGCGCCGGCCAGGGCGTAGACGCGCCAGGGCTGCAGGTTTCCGCCGGACGGCGCGCGGGCGGCCGCCTGAAGGATCTCGCTGACCATGGCGGCGGGCGGGGTGTCGGGCTTGAAGGCGCGGATGGAGACACGCGCGGCGACGGCTTGCGAAACGTTCAACAGATTGCGTCCTTGCAGCGGCTTGACCGTGAAACCTCTCGGTCGCATCGCTACCATCTGGCCGTCGGGTAAGGGCAAGGGTCTTGGCGAGGTCGTCGAAAAAAGGGTTCTTCGGCCGGCTGCTGCGCGGCGTGCTGCTGCTTGTCCTGGTCTTCGGGCTGGTCGGGCCGGTGATGGTCACGGCTGTTTATCGCTTCGTGCCGCCGCCCATCACCTGGCTGATGGTCCAGCGGGTCTTCGAGGGGCGGGGCTTCGACCGCCGCTGGAAACCGCTGGACGAGATTTCGCCCCGCCTCGTGCGCGCCGTGATCGCCGCCGAGGACGCCAAGTTCTGCGAGCACCGCGGCTTCGACTTCGACGCCATGGAACGGGCTTATGAAAGCAACGCCAAGGGCCGGACCCTGCGCGGCGGCTCGACGATCAGCCAGCAGACGGCCAAGAACGTCTTCCTGTGGCCGGGGCGCTCCTATGTGCGCAAGGGCCTGGAGGCCTACTTCACGGTGCTCATCGAGGTGATCTGGGGCAAGCCGCGGATCATGGAGGTCTACCTCAACTCCATTGAATGGGGCCCGGGCGTCTATGGAGCCGAGGCCGCCGCGCAGAAGAATTTCGGGGTCAGCGCAGCCGAGCTTTCCGCGCCGCAGGCCGCGCGGCTGGCGGCGATCCTCCCCAGCCCCCTGAAGTGGCGGGCGGCCAAGCCGGGCCCCTATGTGACGCGGCGCTCGGGCAAGATCACCCGGGCAGCGGGGACTATAAACCGGGCGGGCATGGCGTCCTGCGTGCTTGGTTGACCAAGCACGGATTTGTCCCCAAATCGGTATTCAAAGGAAATAACGCCCCAAGGAGGCGGCCCTATGAAAGTCGGCGTTCCCAGCGAGATCAAGCCGAACGAGCACAGGGTGGGCCTCACGCCGACGGCCGTCCGCGAATACGTCACCCATGGGCACGAGGTGCTGGTCCAGGCGGGCGCGGGCGCCGGGGCCGGCTATTCCGATGAGGCTTATCTTCGCGCAGGGGCCAAGATCGCGCCCGACGCCGAGGCGGTCTTCGCCGGCGCCAAGCTGATCATCAAGGTCAAGGAGCCGCAGCCGGCGGAATGGGCGCGGCTGAACGACCAGCACATCCTCTTCACCTATCTGCACCTGGCGCCCGACCCGGCCCAGGCGGACGGCCTGATCGCCTCCGAGTGCGCGGCCATCGCCTATGAAACCGTCACCGACGCCGCCGGCGGCCTGCCGCTGCTGGCGCCGATGTCGGAGGTGGCCGGCCGCATCGCCGTATTCTCCGCCGGCGAGACCTTGCTCAAGCACAATGGCGGCATGGGGCTGCTGATCTCCGGCGTACCGGGCGTGCCGCCGGCGCGAGTCTGCGTCCTGGGCGGCGGGGTAGTCGGCATGAACGCCGCGCGCATGGCTGCGGGCCTGGGCGCCGAGGTCGTGGTGGTTGAGCGATCGATCCCGCGCATGCGCCAGCTCGACGACATGTTCCTTGGTCGCATCCTCACCCGCTATTCCACGCTGGACGCGGTGGAGGAAGAGGTGCTGAAGGCCGATGTGGTGATCGGGGCGGTGCTGACGCCCGGCGCCTCGGCGCCCAAGCTGGTCCGCCGGGAACACCTGAAGCGCATGAAGCCCGGCTCGGTGCTGGTCGACGTCTCCATCGACCAGGGCGGCTGTTTCGAAACCTCGCACCCCACGACTCACGCCGAGCCGACCTATGTGGTCGACGGGGTCGTGCATTACTGCGTGGCCAACATGCCGGGCGCCGCGCCCCGCACCTCGTCCGAGGCGCTGGTCCACGCCACTCTGCCGTTCGGTCTGGCCCTGGCCGACAGGGGGCTGGAGGCTCTGCGCGCCAATCCGCACCTGGCCAAGGGGCTGAACGTGCTGAAGGGCCAGATCACCCATCCGGCCGTGGCCGAGGCGCTGGGCAAGGATTTCGTAGACCCCTTCGCCGTCTGGGCCCGCTGAGAGGCTAGGCGGCGGCCCAGGCGCGGGGGTCGAGCGCGACCGGATCGTCCAGCGCCATCTCGTCCCAATCCAGGTCGGGGACCGGCGTAGAGGCGGCGGCGATGACCGCCGAAAGCTCAGCCGGCGAGGTGACGCCGACCAAGACCTTGGCGGCTTCGACTCGCGATAGTGCAAAGCCCAGGGCGGCCTGCAGAGGGTCCGAACGGCCCTCGGCGATCAAGCGGCGCGCGCGGGAAATCCGGCTGGCCGCGGCCTTCAGGTGGTGCGGGGCGCGGTCGGGCGGCAAGAACAGCAGGCCGTTCAGGAAGATCGAGCGCAGATGCACCTCGACGCCGATGCCAGTCAGGGCGGCGAGCGTGCCGTCGATCAGCAGGCGTTGGTCGAGCAGGGAGGCAGGGGCCTGCATCACGTCCGGGCGGAACCGGCGGGCCACGCCTAGCGGGTCGTCCGACGCGAAGACTGAAACCCCGATCTTGCGGGTGAAGCCGCGGTCCTTGAGGGACTTCAGGCGATCCCACAGGGCCATGCCATAGGGACCGAACAGGTCGGCGGCGCAAGGGACCAGCAGCGCCTCGGCCTGGTCCACGCCCAGCCGGCGCAGGGCCGCGTGC
>JAEXKM010000231.1 GCA_023445705.1 Pseudomonadota bacterium | reverse complement strand
GACAAGCCGGACCTGCGCAACCCGATTGTGATGCAGGACGTCTCCGACCGCTTCCGCGGCGGCGGCTTTGGCCTGTTCGCGCGTATCCTCGAAGACACCAAGAACGCGGTCTGGGCGATCCCGGCCCCCAAGGGCGGCAGCCGCGCCTTCTGCGACCGCATGAACTCCTGGGCGCAGGGCGAGGGCCAGCCTGGCCTGGGCTACATCTTCTGGAGCGAGGACCAGGGCGGCTGGGGCGGTCCGATCGCCAAGAACCTCGGCCAGGAAGCAACCACTGCGCTGATGCAGCAGATCGGCGTCGGGCAGGGTGATGCCGCCTTCTTCGTGGCCGGTGATCCCAAGGCGTTCGCGAAGTTCGCAGGCCTGGCGCGCACCAAGGTCGGCACGGACCTCGGCCTGGTCGATGAGGACCAGTTCCGGTTCTGCTGGATCGTGGACTTCCCGATGTTCGAATGGAGCGAGGAAGAGCAGAAGGTCGACTTCTCGCACAACCCGTTCTCCATGCCGCAAGGCGGGCTGGACGCGCTGCTGACGCAGGATCCGCTCACCATCCGCGCCTACCAGTACGACATCGTCTGCAACGGCTATGAGCTGTGCTCCGGTGCGATCCGGAACCACCTGCCGGAACTGATGGTCAAGGCGTTCGAGATCGCCGGCTATGGCGCCAATGTCGTCGAGGAACAGTTCGGCGGCATGCTGAACGCCTTCCGCCATGGCGCCCCGCCGCACGGCGGCCTGGCGCCCGGCATCGACCGGATCGTCATGCTGCTGGCCGGTGAGACCGCCATCCGCGAGGTCATCGCCTTCCCGCTGAACCAGCAGGGCCAGGACCTGCTGATGAATGCGCCGTCGGACGTGACGGACAAGCAGCTCAAGGAGTTGCACATCCGGACCGCTCCGCCGATCAAGGTCTAGAGCCGAATAGCAAGAAGCCTCCCGATCGGGAGGCTTCTTCGTTTCTGGGTCAGTCCAGGGCGACCAGGTAGCGGGGCTTGGCCGGCGGTGCTGGCGGCGGCGGCGGCCGCGGCGGAGCCGGGGGCTTCACCCGCATGCTGCGGTGGCACGCTTTGGGCGTCAGGCCCGAAGGGGCGCGGGTCGAGTTGTCGGCGCAGGCCTCGTCGAGCTGATCCTGATCCAGGCCCTTCACGCGTGAAAGATCGACGCCGGCGATATTGGCCGACTGCAGGTTCGCGCCGCGGAAGTCGGCGTTCACGAAGGTCGCGCCGCTCAGGTTCGAGGCGGTCAGGTCCGCATCTCGGAACGATGCATGGTCGAAGATGCCCGAGCCCAGATTGCTGCCGGTCATCGAAGCGTCGCGGAAGTTGGCGCTGCGTCCGTTTGATTTGCTGAGGTTCGCGGCCGAGAGGTCCGCACCCTGCAGCACCGCGCTGGCGAGGTTAGCGCGGGCGAAATTGCCGCCGGTGGCCGAGGCGTCACGGAGATCGGCTCGCGAAAGGTCCGCGCCGCCAAAATTGACGCCGGGGGCCTCGACGTCACGCAGGCGAGCATCGGCCAGCACGGCGCCGCCGAAGTTGGCGCCGACCATCTGGGAATCGGAAAGGTCGGCCCGGGAGAGGTCGGCTTGGGAGAAGTTGGCCCCGACGAACCGCGCATCGCGCAGGTCAGAGCCGATGAGCGAGGATTGGGCGAAGTTCGCGCCCATGAACTGGGCCCCGGTCAGCTTTCGCCCCGAAAGTTCGCATTTCGAACAGGCGCCCCCAAAGGACACCATGCGGGCCACATCCTTGTCGGCCATCCCCGCGCTGGCGATGCCAGGCGCCACGGTCACGGTCAGGGCTGCCACGCCCCCGATGAAAGATGCGATGCGCGAGGGCGAGAACATCGATGCCCGGTTCTGTTGGTCCATAACCTGAGCATGTGCGCCCGCGGCCCTGTGGATGCTACTTAATTCGCGGTAATTGTCAGGGGGTTATGGGGGCAGACTTTCTGGCCCGGGTTTCGAGAGGAACTAGCCCGCCATATCCTCGTCCTGCCGGCCGGCGCGGGTCCCGCAAGTTTCGCAGATGAGGCTCGCGCCCTTGCGTACCACGGCGATGTCGCCGCAGGCGGCGCAGACGTCCGCCTCTGCAGCCAGGCTGCGCTGGTTGGCGCTGGGCAAGAAGACCAGGTTGTCCGGCGCCGCACCCCGCGCAAAGCCGCGCGAGATGAAATGGCTGGCGGGCTGCGGCTCGTCGTCCTTGCCCCGGCCGAGGCCATCAGCGTTCAGTTCGTCCGGATCGACATTGGCCAGGTCGCTGCGCCCCAGATATGAGACGCCGAGTTCGCGGAAAAGATAGTCGAGGATCGACGTGGCTGAACGAACCGAGTCGTTCCCGGTCACCGGACCTGCCGGTTCGAAGCGCGTGAAGACGAAGGCGTCTACGAACTCATCCAACGGCACGCCGTACTGCAGGCCGATCGAGATCGCGATGGCGAAGTTGTTGATCAGCGAGCGGAAGGCGGCGCCTTCCTTGTGCATGTCGATGAAGATCTCGCCGAGTTCGCCGTCTTCGTATTCGCCGGTGTGCAGATAGACCTTGTGGCCGCCGACGCTGGCCTTCTGGATGTAGCCCTTGCGGCGGTCAGGCAGCTTCCTGCGCGTGCGCTCCCGCTCGACGATCCGCTCGACGATACGCTCCTGAGGCTGCGCCTTGGCTTCGGCGGTCGGCTCGGGCTCGCGGGTGTTGCGGCTTGCGGGTTCGGACTTCGGCAGGTCGAGGACCAGTCCTGCCGGCGCATTGGCTCGCCGGACTCGGATCGCAGGCACGCCGGTTGCGGCGGCCAGCAGAATCAGATCCTGGGCGTCGGTGGGCGCAGCGTCCCACTCGAGTTCGAGGTCCGCGAGGGCTGGCGTCGCCAGGGCATGAGCGATCGCCGCCAAAAGGGCGAAGTAGGGCTCCGGGCCGAGGTCGTCCGCGGTTCGGAACACCGCACGCTGGGCAGGTGTCAGAAACTCAGCTTCCGATAGCGCGCCTGAGCCGAGGGCGTAGGCCTGGGCCTGGGCGATCTGCGAGGGGGTGAATCCAGCGTGGGCGAGGACGTCGAAGGCCGGATCGGCGAGGTCGGCCTCTGTCGCGCCTAGCACGTCGCACAGGAAGCCTGGGTCGATGCCGGCGAAGGCTTCGGCGAGGCTGGAGGCGAAGGGCAGGGCGGCCTCAGCCTGCGCGATCTCGTGTTCGGTGAAGCCGCGCGCGTTCAGGGCTGCGTGGTCGACACCTGGAGCCTCGGAAAGGTCGCCGCCGCCCAGCAGCCAGCCGCGCGCCTGGGAGGCGTCGGCGCCGAGCGCCGACAGGCCCTGGAGCGCGGCCTCGGACATCACGCGGGTCAGGGCGCCATCCTCGGTCTCGGCCACGGTGAGCGGGCCTAGCCAAGGGGCGGCCGAGGCGTTGGCGCCGCCTAGCCGAAGGGCGAGTTCCGGGTCGTCGAAGACCGCCAGGCCGCCGTTTAGGCGCACGCCGGAGGCGACGCAGGCCGAAGCCGCGTGGCGGTAGAGATCGCGTACGGCGGCCAAGCCTTCGGGACTGTCATAGGCGAGGCCCTGGGCGACCAGCCAGTCGGCGACGCCGGCCAGGCCGAGTTGCGCCGGCTCATCCCCGGCGATCGCTCCAAGCGCCGTAGCGAGCAGGGCCACGCTCGCGGCGAAGCCGTCCGAGTCAAATGCCTGGCCAGCGCCGAAGGCGAGGGGATTGATCGCGCCGCGCGCGCCGGTCCAGGCGCGGGCGACGCCTCTGGCCGCCTCGGGGGTGAACGCTATGGCGAGGGCTCCGGTCTCCCACGAGACGGACGCCAGGGCAGGATCTGGCGTGCGCTCGGCCTGGCAGACCAGGGCCAGCGCCTCGGCGTCGGCGACATCGACGCCCACCGTGCCCCATTCGGTTTCGCCGGCCTTGGCCAGGGCGATCGCGTCCAGGATCATGGCGTCGGATGCGCCTGCCTGGCGCGCCGCTTCGGCGCTGCGGGCCAGGTTGGCGTTGGCGCGGACGTCGGCGCAGGCGGCCGGATCGCCTTCGCAGCGCAGGATGCTGTCCATCACCGCCTGCAGGCGCGTACCGATCTCCCGAGCTGCGGCGCGGGCCATGGCGCGACGGCGATGGCGGGTGCGCAGGTTCGCCAGGGCGGCCGGCACGCTGTCGCTCTCGACGACGGCCGGACCGGGCGCGAGACGGGGCGCGCTGAAAGCGATCTGGCCGGCCAGCATCGCCGCGCTGAGATCACGGCGAAAGGCCGCGCGGGCTCGGGCGGTCTCGAAAAGATGGCGATTGTCGCCATGGCGAACCAGATCCTCGGCGAAGCGGGCAACCCCCGCGGGGAGGTCGGAATCCTCCTCCAGCCAGTCCAGCCATGCCTCGACCCGGGCGTCGGTCCAGGACGCGGGCGCAAGGACCTCATCCACGGAAGCGGCCCGCTCAAGCGTCCGCCGTTCGATCCTCGCAGCTTCGTAAGGCATGTCCGGTTCTCCCGAAGGCCGAGTCTATGGGGGCTGGGAGTAGGCGGCAATAGATGTTGGGGGTGCGTGCGCTTCTATCCCCAAGATATTGCGTTGTGCGCGCCGCTGGACGCTGACGGTCCGGGCTCCTATAGTCCGGCCGCTTCCTGTCTGTCCGGAAACTCCGAAAAGTGCTCAAGAATCTCTTCACCTGGTGGAACGGCGCGACCATCGGCATCCGCAACACCGTCCGCCGCGGGGTCTTCATCGGCAAGGACGAGCTGGGTAACAGCTATTACGAAGCGCGGGACGACCGCGATTCCTACGACAAGGGCCGCAAGCGCCGCTGGGTCGTCTACAACGGCTATGCCGAGGCCTCGAAGGTGCCGCCGGACTGGCACGGCTGGCTGCACTACACCTTCGACGAGCCGCCGACCGTGGCGCCCCTGAAGCGCCAGCCCTGGGAAAAGGACCACGTGCCGAACCTGACCGGCACTGTCCACGCCTGGCGTCCGAGCGGCGCGATCGCCCGTGGCGGCGTGCGTCAGAAGGCGACGGGCGACTACGAGGCCTGGCAGCCGGAATAGGCATGTCGCGGGCCCTTGCCATGCGCGCGCGCGGTCGGGCCATCGCCGCCATAGCGGCGGCAGGCATGGCGACCCTTGGCGCGAGCGCAGCCCCGGCCCAACCAGCTCAGGCTCCCGCGCCACCGACCACCGGCGGGCAGCAGGCCACGCCGCCGACTGCGGTGGCTCCCGCCCAGCCGGGCGCGGCCAGCCAGCCGCAACTGATAACGCCCCCGCCGCCGGTCCCGCCAGCGCCCCCGGCGAAGGAAGAAGCGCCGCCTGCTCAGGTGGCCGCGCCGCCGCCTGTGATTGCTCCGCCCATCGACGCCGAGGAAGTTGCGCCCGCGCCGCCGCCTAAGGCCCAGGTCGCCGCCAAGCCCACCGAAGCTGCGATCAAGCGCGCCCGATACGACGTCGCGGTGATCCAGGCGCTGGACAAGATCTCCGCGGAATCCATGCGCTTCGAGGCCGCTGTCGGGCGGCCGGTGCGATACAAGAATCTGGTCTTCACGGTCCGCGCCTGCGAGCGGTCGGCCGATGACGAGGCGATCGAGGACTCGATCGCCCACGTGACGGTGGAATCCCAGCCCCGCGCTGCGCCGGGCAAGCCGTCACCGCCGCCGAGGCAGGCCTTTCGCGGCTGGATGTATGCGTCTTCCCCGGGTTTGAACCCGCTGGAACACCCGATCTACGACGCCTGGCTGATCACCTGCAGGGCCGCAGCGCCCGCGCCGACCGCGGCCCGCTGAAACGTCGCCTGCGCCTCCAGCGCGCGGGCCAGCCGTCTCTGGTATTCGGCGCGGGGGATCTCGGTCGCTCCGAACGTACTGAGATGATCGGTCATGAACTGGGCGTCGAGCAGCAGGAAACCATCGCTCAGCAGCCGAGCCACCAGATGAACCAGCGCCACCTTCGAGGCGTCTGTCCGCCTGCTGAACATGCTCTCGCCGAAGAAGGCCGCGCCTAGGGAGACCCCGTAGAGGCCGCCTACCAGTTCGCCGTCCTTCCAGCATTCGACGCTGTGGGCGTGACCCATCGCGAAGAGTTCGCCGTAGAGGTCTTCGATGACGCCGTTGATCCAGGTCTCGGTGCGGCCGGGCTTTGGCTCGGCGCATTCCAGCACGACCCGCGGAAAGGCCGTGTCCATGCGGATTTCGAACGGATCGGCGCGGACGGTCCGGGCCAGCCGCCGCGAGACGTGGAAGCCGTCCAGAGGGATGACGCCGCGCTTTTCCGGGTCGATCAGGAAGATGCGATCGTCATCGCGCGCATCGGCCATCGGAAAGACGCCGCGCGCATAGCACTCCAGGAGCTCGCTGGGGCCGAAGCGTTTCATGGCAGGCAGCTTAGCGGGTTTGGGCGCGCGTTTCGCGCCCGTCTTGGCGCGCGGGGCCGAGGAAGGGGGACCGGTGCGGCCTGTCCCCCTTCGAACGGTTAGGCCTCGTCCTGCTGGCTTTTCATCCAGCGTTCGAGCCAGTGGATGTTGTAATCGCCGGCGATGATGTCCGGCTGCTGCAGCAGCTCTTGGAACAGTGGGATCGAGGTCTCGATGCCGCCGACAACCATTTCAGCCAGGCAGCGGTTGACCCGGGCGATGCACTCGGCGCGGTCGCGACCGTGCACGATGAGCTTGCCGACCAGGCTGTCGTAATCGGGCGGGATAGAATAGCCGGCGTAGAGGGCCGAATCGAGTCGTACGCCAAGGCCGCCGGGAGCGTGGAAGTCGGAGACGAGGCCGGGAGACGGCGCGAAAGTCTTCGGGTTCTCGGCGTTGATCCGGCACTCGATGGCGTGGCCTTCGAACACGATGTCGTCCTGGGTGAACGACAGCGGAAGGCCGGCCGCGATGCGGATCTGCTCACGCACCAGATCGATCCCGGTGATCGCCTCGGTGACCGGGTGTTCGACCTGAAGGCGGGTGTTCATCTCGATGAAGAAGAACTCGCCATTCTCATACAGAAACTCGATCGTTCCGACACCAAGATAGCCGATCGCCCGGATCGCATCGACGACGACCTTGCCGATCTTGGCGCGGGCCGCGGCGTCGATGACGGGAGAGGGAGCTTCTTCCAGCACCTTCTGGTGGCGGCGCTGCAGCGAGCAGTCGCGTTCGCCCAGGTGGCAGACATTGCCGAACCTGTCGGCGATGACCTGGATTTCGATGTGGCGCGGGGTCTGGAGATAACGCTCCATATAGACCGCATCGTCGCCGAAGGCGGCCTTGGCCTCGGAGCGGGCGGTGGAGACGGCCTCGGCCAGATCGTCTTCGGTCTGGGCGACCTTCATGCCGCGACCGCCGCCGCCGGCGGCGGCCTTGATCAGCACGGGGAAGCCGATTTCGCGCGCTGCGGCGAAAGCCTCTTCCTCGGTCGTCACCGCGCCGTCGGAGCCGGGCACCACCGGGATGCCGGCCTCCTTCACCGCCTGCTTGGCGGTGATCTTGTCGCCCATCATACGAATATGATCAGCGGTAGGGCCGATGAAGGTGAAGCCGTGGGCGGTGACGATCTCAGCGAAGCGGGCGTTCTCGGAGAGAAAGCCATAGCCGGGATGGATGGCCTGGGCGCCGGTGATCTCCGCCGCCGCGATGATCGAGGGGATGTTCAGATAGCTCTTGGCGGCGGCGCGGGGGCCGATGCAGACGCTCTCGTCGGCCAGCCGCACCCACATAGCGCCGGCGTCGACTTCCGAGTGCACCGCGACGGTGGAGATGCCCATTTCCTTGCAGGCCCGATGGACCCGCAGGGCGATCTCGCCACGGTTGGCGATAAGGATCTTGTCGAACATCGACTTACTCGATGACGATCAGCGGCTCGCCGAATTCGACCGGCTGAGCGT
>JAEXKM010000193.1 GCA_023445705.1 Pseudomonadota bacterium | reverse complement strand
GCGCTGGATGGACCCTGGCCAGGACCCCTCCGACCGACGGCCGCACACCTGTTATCTAGGCGATCCGCGCATCGCTAACGACGGTCCGGTGGGACTCGCGCGATTCACCACCCTTCGCTCCTGGCTGTCGCAGTGGAGCCATGACGAAAGCCGCGCCAATGGCCTGGTCAACGCGGGCCGAATCTCGTGCCCGGTTCTGGTGATCAACAACACGGCGGACCTGGCCTGCACGCCCAGCCACGCGAATCGCCTCTTCGAGGCCGTGGCCTCCCGGGACAAGGCGATCGTCCATATCGAGGGGGCCGATCATTACTACGCGGAGCGCCCCGACCTTCTGCCGACAGCCGTCAGCGCGGTGGACGGGTGGCTGAGCGAACGGGGCATGTAGATCCCGAATCCCGGAAGCGGTCCTGGCCCGCGGCCATTCGCCGCCGGGTCGCGGACCGTCTGCCGGCGCGGAACGCGCGCGGCGCCTCGTGAGCGCCCGCCGCGCCCGCAGGCGCATCGGTTATCGGGAAATTTTTCGGGAATATCTCCACCGCCAAAAGGCGGGGAAATGAATGGTCGGAGTGGCAGGATTTGAACCTGCGACCCCCGCGTCCCGAACGCGGTGCTCTACCAGACTGAGCCACACTCCGACTTGGGAGGGCGCCTTATAGGGGGTTCCGTTCCGGGCCGCAAGCACCCTTAAAAGACCTTTTTAGGGGCGTTGCATCCTGAGAAGTGTTGGGCTATTTCCACGCCCTCGCCGCGCAGGACAGCTCCTGCGAAGCCGTTCCTGCTGGGGAATGGTGTAATGGTAACACTGCGGTTTTTGGTACCGTCATTCTAGGTTCGAGTCCTAGTTCCCCAGCCAACGACTTTCCCCGAAATCATTGGGTTTTAGTCGGCCACTTCGGCGGCTGCGTCGCCACCGTTTACAGCGTCGTTTACAACTGCCGCCTTTTCGAGGCTCTGCTTCATGCGGTTGATCATGGCGCGGCCCATGGCCTGGCCCGAAATGTAGCGGGCGGCGATCTGGCGGACGCGTTCCGGCTCCCAGCCCATGATCAGGGCGACGTCCTCGATATCCAGACCGCTGAGCAGGAAGTTTGTCGCACCCGTTCCGCGCAGGTCGTGCCAGCGCAGGCCTTCGAGCCCCGACTTCACGTCCTTGTCGGTGCGGCCGGCGATCTCCTGGGCCTTCTCTAGCGCAGCGATGCGCAGCCGGCGCAGGGCTGCTGCGAGTCCGGAGAGCGTCCAGGGTTTGCCGGTGCTCGACACGAGGAGCGTCTCAGCCTTGTGCTGGGGGATCTCGTCCAGCAGCTCGCGCAATGCCGGCGTGATCGGAATGACGATGGTCCGCCGGCCGCGGCTCTTGCCGGTCTGCCAGACGATCGCGTCTTCGCCGACTGTCGCCTTGGGGAGGGCGATGAGGTCGCTGCTGCGAAGGCCAGAGAGCGCCGCGAATCGGATCGCGCGCGAGAACTCCGGAGCTGCATGCGGCAGCGCGATCGCGAAGTGGTGCGGCTCCCAGATGATGTCGGCCCGGTTGACCTTATAGATCCGCGGAAAGTTCTCGACCGGGTTGCGGGCGATCTCTCCGCGGTCTGCAGCCCAGCCGAGCACGATGCTGACCGCGCCGAGGCGCTCATCTGCGGACTTGGGGGTGGCCTGATAGCCGTCACGCCACTTGATCAGGTGCGCGCGGGCTTTGCGGCTCTCGAAGGCGCGCAGCTCCATGGCGCCGAGGTCCTTGCGGGCCACGTCCAGGTAGGAACGTCGGTCGCTCTTCGTCCGGGGTGCTAGCACCGAGTCGTCGATGCCCTCCATGAAGGTGAGGTAGCGGGTGACGAGGCCATAGAAGGTCACATCGTCGGCCTTCGGCTTGCGCTCGCGCTTGTAGGCCTCGGCGGCCTCGGGAAGGCGCTTGATCGCCTCGGCCTCGATCAGCGCGTCGCTCTTGGCCGTGATCGTGAGGATTTGCGGCCCGCCACGCCAGGCGTACCAAAACTCACGGCGTAGCCCGCCCGCGATCGTCTTGCGGACGCGGTGCACGCCGGGGAGCATTTTAGAAACGGGGAGCTGATCGCTCAAAGGCGGCCTCGGGGTCGTCGTCTTGGTTGGCGGCGAGGGCGGACAGCCTGGGCCTCGGCGTGAGCCCGGCCTTGGCGTCCAGCTCCGCGTCCAGGGCGCGGCGGTCATAGAGAACGGTGGCGCCAAGGTGGATCTCGCCCAGGCGAAGCCGTTTGAAGGTGGCCACCGGGAGGGCGCAGTAGGCGGCCGCCTGTTCGGCGGTGAGGATCCGCGGCTCGATCTCCACCTTGCGAGCTGGCCGGCCCATCTAGACGCCTGCCTTCGGCGGTGGCGGGGCCTTGGAGAGCGCAGCCGTCCAGAAGTCCTGCGCGACGGCGTCATGGTGCCGGTTTCGATGCCCATAGAAGGCGTCGCCCATGGCCGCCCACATCTCGCGCGTCGGCTCACGCGGGACCATGACCCAATCGTCCTCGTATCCGGGTGATGAGGGCTTGGTAAGCTGGGCGATCTGCTGACGAAGGCGAACGATCTCCGCTCGCGCGGCCCGTTCGAACGCCTGTTGCTCTGTTTCGCCGCGCCGGATGACGTAGCTGACGCTGTCCAGGCTCTCGCCCTCGCGGATCTCGGCAGCGGTCGGCTCGTACGGGGCGTCCCCGGTGGCCACTGGGGGCTGGCGAGCCTCGTTCCGACCATCGCGCCAACCGACTTCGTAACCTGTGGCCGCTGCGCGCTCGGCGGGGGTCAGTTTCACGCCGGCCTTCGCGCGCTCCAGGATCCATGGGAGCTCGCGTTCACCGATGTCGCAAATGGCGGCGAGGTGGGCGATCGCCGCTGCGGTGAAGTCGTGGTTGAACGTCGCGCGCATGTAGTCGCGGCGGCGATCCATGTTGTCGGGGTCGGCTCGCATGGCCAGGGCGGCGGCCACGATGCGTTCGGCCGTGCGCTCGAGCTGCGCCGGGGTGGGCATGGTCATGGTTTGACCTCGGAAGGTTGCTCGCGCGCGATCGAGAGGGTGAGGCGGGCGGCGCCGGCCTCGGCCTCGGTGGCGAAGTTGACGGTCCAGCCCTCGGCCTCGGCCCGGCTGGCGATGTCGAACAGCTGGACGATCAGGTCCGTGGTGTGGGCGGTCGGGGTGGGCGGCACGAGCTTCAGCATCAGTTTTCCGCCCATTCGAGCAGCTCGGCGTCCACGGCCTCGCGAGCGGCCATCACGTCCCAATCGTAGCCGTCAGCGCCGAAGCCGCCAGCGAAGGCCTCCAGGGCCTCCAAAGTGGCCGTGGCGTACATGTCGGCCTCGGAGGGCGCGAGCGGTGTGCGGGCCAGGAACTCCGCCTTCAGGGCCTGCCGGAATTCTTCGCGATCGAGGTTCATGCGCGGACCTCGGGGCGGGCGTTGTGCTCGACGCCGTCTAGGAGCCGTCCAGCCCGCGCCTTGCCGACCTTGAACACATGATCGGGAAGCACCGACCGGGTGGGGCAGTGGCCCCACTCGCCGTTCTGCTTGTGGTGGAAGGCTACTCCGGCGCTGGCGCACTGGTCGCGAAGAGCGCGGACCCACGCCGGGCTCATCGGCCGCGCGCTGTGGCCGCCCTGGTCGGTTTCCCCGCCGGTGATGATCCAGTCGAGGCCGGCGGGCACGTCCTCCCAGCAGGTGCGGCCGCGCTGGCAGTTGTGCAAAGGGGGGTAGCCCTTATCGCACCATCTGCACTGGCCCCAGCATTCGGCGTCGAGGGCTGTCTCGCCGTGCCACGCGGTTCCAAGGTCGACCGGTCCTAGCAGGGGCTCCATGGACAGGAATGCAAACGCGGGCTTGAGCATCGCCTTCGCGGCGAGCAGCTTCGGAACGTCGCGGTTTGCCTCTTCCTGATTGACGACTGTGCAGCCGATCGCAGCGTTTGCCGGGAAGCCGACGTCCTCCAGCAGGCCGACAGCTTGTTCGTGGAGCTGCACGATATTGCCGGGCCGCTTGGTCAGTAGAAGCCACGTCAGGTTCGGCGTGGCCTCGATCAGTCGGAACAGATCCGCGCGCCACTCGATCGGAATGGCGTTGTCGAAGACGTCCGCCAGGGAGGCGCAGAAGACGAACGTCCGCCCCGGCGCGGCTGCGGCCTCTCGGTTCCACTTGTGCGGCTTGGACCAGTCCTTGGTGCGGGTGCGCGTGCCGACGCCCTTTCCGGGCTCGCCCCACTCAGCGCGCTTCAGGCGGCCGTCCATTCCCATCAGGGCGGCCGCGTAGCAGCCGTCGCAGGCCGGCGAGATCTTCGCGCAGCCGATCCAGGGGTTGAACGTGTGGTCGGCCCAAGAGATTGCGGTGTTTTCGCCCATGGTCAGGCGTCCTCCCGCTCGAGCTCGGGATCAGTGATCCCGTAGCCTTCGGTACGGATGGCCTCGGCCAACTCCTGAGCGGCCGCATAGTCCCAGCCGAAGCTCTCATCCCCGAACTCGATCTCCTCGGACTCCAGCAGGTGGTTCAGGCTGCGCGCGGCGTAGTCCTGGGCGGTGGCCTCATCGACGTCCATGTCATCGGCGACGAAGCCCGCGACATGGCGCAGGAAGTCATCCCGCGAGAGTGGTTCGTTTCCCGCCGGCGCCGGCGCGGGCTCGGACGGCGGGCGGCGGTGCGGCAGATCGAGGTCCGGCCCGCTATAGACGTTCAGGCCCGACGCATAGTTCATCGCCATGCAGATCAGGCGACGTCGGGCTTCGAGCGCCCAGCTGGCGGCCGACGTGTCGGCGCCGTGGCCGTCCCTGATGTGGCCGTCATCGCCTTCGAGCACCAGGTGGTACGGTCCGGAAATGTTGTAGCTTGCCAGAATCTCGGAAAAGCGTTGGGTGAAGCTCGGCTGGTCCAAGCCGGGGGCGTCCTGCTCCAGCTGCCGCACCGCCTCGCAGAGCGCCTGCCCCTCGGCGCCATCATCCCGCGCCCGCTTGGCTGCGAGTTCGGCGCTCCTGATGCGATCCTGCTCCTCACGCTCCTGGCGCGCGGCGTTACGTTCGAACTCGTCGACCCGGCGCTGGGCGTCCGCTTCGCGCCAAGCTGAAGCGGCCTCCTCAAGCTTCGGATCGGGCGTGCTGATGAACGGCTCGTTGAGCGCCCAGGTCGCATATTCTCCGCGGGCGCCTGAGATCGCCTCCCACGTGGCGCCGATGCGCTCGGCTTCAGCTACGCCGCAGGCTCGCGCACGAAGTCCCTGCAGGACGGCCGTGGCCGTCTTTTGTTTCGTCAGGCCGGGAGCGTATTCCTCCAGGCGCTTGTCGCTAATCTGCCAGTCAAGGCGGACGAAGTTCCGGGGGTCGCCCTTCCATCCCTTCTCAAGCGCAATCATTCCGCGCTTGATGAGGCCGGCGATGATGTCACCGTCCTCTAGCGCGCGATGGCCAATCGCGACGAGCTTGTTCACGTAGTAGTGGTTCGGCAGGTCCTCGGCGAAGTGCTTGGTTGCGTGATGGATCTCAGCAAGCACGAGCAGTTCGGCGTCGGTGACCTTGCGGGCCTCCCGTTCCTTCGCCTCTCGCCGGACGCGCTGAACTTCGAAGCGCGCCTCCTTAAGCGACAGGTACTGGTCGTGGTCCTTGTCGAGCTCCAGGCGGACCTGGAACATGGCGGGTAGTTCCAGCAGGTCCATGCGCTGCTCGACGTAGCGGACGGTCTTGCGGACCGCCTCGGCGATCGTTTCCTTGGCGTCCTTCAAGGACAAGTCCGAATTATTCCGCATCCGCGCGTCGACGATCTTGGAGAAGGCGCGGGCCTCTTCCAGCGGTGTCAGGTCGTCGCGCTGGATGTTCTCGATCGTGGCGATTTCCAGCGCCTGCTCATCCGACAGCTCGCGGATCATGGCCGGAACGCTCGTGAGCCCGGCCTTGCCGCTGGCGCGGAAGCGGCGTTCACCGGCGACGATCCGATAGCGCCCCGGCTCGACGCCCTGGCGGAGAAGGATGGGCTGGGCGACGCCCTTGTCGCGGATCGACGCGGCCAAGGCTTCCAGCTTCTCGTCGTCGAAGATCTCGCGCGGATTGATGGTCGGATCGCGATCGATCAGGGCCAGTTCGACCTCGGCAAAGCCGGGGGCGGCGCTGGGCGTCGGTGACGGCGCGCCGCCGTCGATCAGGGCGAGCGCTTGGTTTGCCTCGTCGGTCAGTACGATCGGCGAACCGGGTTCGCGTGTGATCAGCCCGGCTTCCTCGAGCCGGCTGAGATCGCGGGAGATGTTGTTCGCCTTGCGGCCGCTGGCTTCGGCAAGGGTCTTGGGCGACTGGTCGCCGCCGGCCGCGATCGCGCGGAGGAGGGGGGCCGATGACACGGCCATGGGGGAGAGATTGGTCAAGTCAGCCTCCAATCAGAAAGGGGTGGGCGGCGAGGAGCTGGCGCACGGCGAGCAGGAAGCCGGCGCCGGCGACGGAGATAGCGATGTGGGTGACCAGCTCGCGTGCGGCCGGGGTGAGGAGCTGGGGGCGGGGGCGGCGTTTCATGCGCCGGCCTGCCGAACGGCCGTCTGGATCGTCGCGGCGTCGCTGGCCGCAGCCACTACGACGCCAACGTAGGTGCGCTGGCCCGACTGGCCGTCCATGGCCTCGACCTTGAGCGCCTGGAAGGTGTCGTAACCGGGATAGGTGCAGGTGATCGCCGAGAGCACGATCGGCTCGCCCTTGGCGTCCGAGGACAGGCGCTCGGCAAGATCTTCGACGTGAGCGAAGGGGACGGGCTTGTCCCAGCCCGGCGCTATCAGGGTCCAGCGCGCGGGAACGTGCTGGGCGGGCGGTTGCGTGGCCCTGGCTATGGCGGCGGGGCTCATCGGGCGAACCCTTCGAGGAGGCCGCATGCCCTGGCGATCAGGTGGTAAGCGGCGAATGCCTGGGCCGGAATGCTGGTGATCGCCAGGACCACCAGGAGCTCAAGGGGTGAGCCCTCGGCGAGACGCGTCGCCAAGCGAAGGTGAAGCGGCGCCTTGGCTAAGGCCTCGGCCTTGCGGCGCCGGTCGAGCGCCAGGATCTCAGCGTGCAGGTCTTCTTCGCGGCGATAGCGGCGCACAGCGCCTGAGGCGTCGACGACGGCGATCCGGCCACTAGGCCCGCGCGCCCATTGGACAGCGTCGGCTGGGAACGCGTGGATTTCCGCAGTGGGCTGAAGCTCGAACCGCGGGAGGGACTGAGGGGGAAGCGCAGACGGCACATCGGACCTCGTCCCCGGCGGTCCTCAATCCGTCCTTCCAAGACTGATCTTCCGGACCCCCATGGTGCCGTTGGCCGCCGGGGTGTCCGCATCAATGGGACGCGTGCTTGACTGTGTCAATTGCGAATTCAAGGATCGAATTGAACGATCAAGGATGGGGTCGGGCGAAGCCCCTTATGGGTCAGGGGGTTGAGCCCTTGAGACGGCCCTTCACGAAGATGTTGAAGTACTCCTTCAGTTCCTCGACGCCGTCCGGGGACAGGTCGGCGGGGAAGCTAATCACCACCTCGCCCTCGGATAGCGGGAACACCGCTTGGCGGCGGTCGTCGCGGGCGCGGGAGGACTCAGGCATGGCCTCGAAGGCGCGGGAAAGGCGGCTCACGCGGGCGCTTGCGGGGTTTGCTCGCGTGGGATTGCTGAGCTCCCGCTGAAAGTCTTCCTCTGAAGCCCCGATAGCTTCGAGAAAGCGACGACGAACGATGGGGTCCGTAATCGATGGGGCTTGGCCACCTTCATAGCGCGCCCAGTTCTGGGCGGTCATTTCGGGGCGTGCTGCGGTGGACGCTTGCTCCTGCGTTAGGCCGCGTTCGTCGCGGAGTTTGGCGAGGATGGCTCCGTAGAGCTTGCGCATGCGCCTGCGTTCGTCAGCCGCATCAACGGATTTAGGGGGTTCGCTCTCCATAAAGCGAACCTGCCGCGTTGGCTGATGTTGAAACAGCGAGGGCATCATTGCGCGCGATTTGCACGCATAGCCTTGACCATGTCAACGAAGCACTTGAATTCAAGGCTCATGACCGGTGATTCGCTTGCGATCTCAACAGACGAATTGATGCCGCCAGCGCCGCAGACCCGGCCGCTCTTCGCGCGCTTTCTCTGGGAGCGCAATATTCAGTATCGCCCCGCCGCGAAGGCGATCGGCAAGAGCCACGAGTATGTTCGGCTCATCTGCCTGCCCTTTGAAGACAATCGCCGGATCACACCGGATCCTGCGACTGCCGAGCGCATCCGGGCTTGGACCCAGGGCGCTGTTCCTCCGGAGAGCTTCAATGCTCCGGTAGTTGAGGCTCCTCAGTCGTGAGGTGCTCGATCGTGCCCGTGAGCCCGCGGGGGCACTCCCCGCAAGCGCCGCAGAGGCTGGTGAGGATCCGCGCCGCCTGGAAGCGGGCCGAGATCGGCCTTCGGGCGCCAAGTGAATGCATGGTGTCGGCTGTCGCCGATAAGGAAAGGCCAGTTGCCGTTTCAAGTGTCCGGGCGCAATGGGCCGGATCGTTAGCAGTAGCTGAAATCAATGTAAGCAAAGCCAAGCGGATTTCCTGTCCGCCTGCGTCAACTCTAAGCACGAAAAGCGTCCCCCAATCGCAACAATACGCGCGGGGCGGTCTAATTATTCTCCGCGCCCCACGGCTCCAAGTAAAACCGAGGGCCGTTGATGAGTCTCCACACAACTTCGCGTTGGACTGCGGCAGTTTGACAGGCCATGGCGCGCGAACCGGGTTCGCGGCGCGGGCGAGCGGGTCAGGTCATCGTGCCCTTGCCGTCACTCGCAATGACGAATGCATCGTCGTCGTGCTGAACGAAGAACTTGCCCGTGGTACGCCGCCCTTCGCGAAAGGCGTCGCGGTAGGTGATTTCGTAGGAAATTCCGATCCTGAGCAGGTCCTGCGTGAAGGCGAAGTAGTTAAACCTGTCGATCGCCGCGAGAAGTCCCATGTTGAGGGGCCATTCGTCTCCAGGCAGTACCGCCGGAACGGCGACGTCCACCCATTCCTCAAATGTCGAGCTATCCCAGCCGTTCCCATTATAGGCGTCGAGGCTGGCGGTGTAGCGGAGGTGGCCGCCCAAGATTGGCGTTGCACCGGCATTCTTGAAGGTCAGGAGAATGCGTACCGGCTCCTCCTGAACGGCTCTAACTACCTTAATCGTGGTCGCGTCGAAGTAGGACCGAAGCTGCATTTCGGTCGTCGCGCGCTGGTGCATCAGGGTTTCGTTCGCCGCGTTCACGGCGGCGCGGCCGTGGTGAAGGCTCCTGAGCGCCACCGCAGCGAATGCGGCTTGGGCCAGCGTTCCCATCCCCAGCAGCAACTGCCACGCCCTCACGGGCTTATCTGCATCGGGCGCGTCAGGATTGTCGGCGATAAGCGTCAAAAGCGCAGCCAGGCACATGCCCACGCACGTCCCGGCGATAACTTTGAGCATGCCCCCCTCCCTTTCGGCCCTCGGCCAGCATGTTGCTGGGGAGCTGCCGCGCGATCAATGGGCCGGCGGAGATGAGTGCGCTCCGCGACGCCATCCAGCATTGGAACGAGCTCGCGTATCACGCGCGGATCCATGGCGAGTGGGTCGAGCGCGGCGCGACGATCGAGAAATTCGCGGCCGCGAACCTGGTTCGCCGGGTGACGCAGGCCGCCAAGATCCCGTTCCCGCTCAAGCACGCCAGCGCCCAGGCGGCGAGCAAGGCCTTCCTGGCGGTAGCGCAGGCGTTCGTCGTCGCGGCGCGGGATGAGGACCGCCTACAGCTGGCCCGGTTCATGATCGCCGGGGCACGCTGCGTCGATGCGATCTTGACCGAGCACGGTCACGCCCAGGCGGCGACGTGGCGGCGCAACTTTCCCGGCGAGGAACTGTGATGCGGCCCGAAGGCGCCGGTGCGGTGATGGCGGGGCGGGCACCGCTGGTCATCGAGGGCGACGACGAGCGGACGGCTCTGTTCCGGAAGCTCGAGTTCTTTCCGACGCCGCCATGGGCGGCTCGGGCGGGCGCGGCGCTGATCCAAAGCCTCGATCCGGGGGATTGGTGGGCTTGGGACCCGGCGTGCGGCGAAGGGCATATGGCCCACGGTCTGGGCGAAGAATTCGGGCGGGTTTTCGCCACCGACATTCATGCCCACGAGGGCGGGTTCCAGCACGGGGAGCCGCTCGACTTTCTGAGCGACGCCGCTGACGTCTTCACTGAGGCCGATTGGGTGGTGACGAACCCGCCGTTCGGCCCGGCCGCCGCGTTCGTCGAGATGGGCCTGCGTCGCGCTAAGCGGGGCGTGGCGATCCTGGCGCGCTCAACCTGGTACGAGACCATTGGCCGTTACCCGTTGTTCTTCGGGGGCGAGACGCCGCTGACGGTGCATGCGCCGTTCTTCGAGCGCGTACCGATGGTGCTCGGGCGTTGGGATCCGTCAGCCTCGTCGGCCACGGCCTATTCCTGGTTCCTGTTCATGAAGGACCACGTCCTGCCCGAGCCCGTGCGGGCGCTGAGGCAGGCCATTCCCGCCGCCAATATCGGCATGGCGATACCGCCCGGAGCGAAGCTGCGGTTCAGCCGGCCGGGAGACATCAGGCGCTTTGCGCGACCGAGCCAAGCGCCGCTTTTCGAAAACCTAGAGGGGGAGGCCGGGTGTTGAACATCGGGCGGAATACGGCCGCCGGCCAGGAGCTGGCGAGCTTCATTGAGCGGATCGAGCGCATTCGCGCCGAGAAAAAGGAGCTGGGCGAGCAGGAGACGGCGGTCATCGCCGAGGCCAAATCGCGCGGCTATGTCCCCGGTCCCATGCGGGCGGTGCTGAAGCTGCGGGCCATGAAGCCGCATGATCGCCAGGAGGCCGAGGCGATCCTGGAAACCTATCTGCACGCGCTGGGCATGGCGCCCGAGACGCCGCTCCACCGTCAGGTCGGCCTGATCGACGTCGACACCGCGTCGCGCGAGGAGGTGATCGAGGCCCTCAAGAAGTTCGTGCCGGACAATGGGGCGATCACAGTCGAGGCCGGCGGCAAGCCGGTGCGTCTGGTCCGCGACCGCACGGGGGAGGTCAGCGCCAAGGAGGTGCTGGACCTACCGCCGCCCAGCCTGGAACGGCGTGCTGAGGACGATAGCCCGGCCGCGCCGGACTTGCCCGACGTGGATTGTGACGGGGCCGAGGAGTTGGGTCGGCTGGGCTACCAGCTGAACGACCCCATCGTGCGCAACCCGTTCCCCTTTGGGGATCCGCGGCGGCCGCGCTGGGACACTGGCTGGCGCAAGGAGAGCGGCGGCGATGGCATGGGTCCGGACGAGGACTGATCCATGTTCAAGCGAAGCGACGACGAAAAGCCGAAGGTCGAGGACTTCGGCGAAGTGCTGCTGCCCGCCGATGCGGCTGAACCCATCCTTGGCAAGCCGGTGAGGGGTGCGCTGCTAGAGTGGCTGACCGAGATCTGGTCGGTCGAGGCGTTGCAGGCGGTTGGGATCAAGCCGCGTCGGCGGGCGATCTTCGACGGGCCGCCGGGCGTGGGGAAGACCACGTTGGCGCATCATCTGGCCGCCCGGTTGGGCGTTCCGATGGTGGCGGTGCGCCCTGAGCGCCTGATCGACAAATGGGTCGGATCCACGGCGCGCAATATCGGTGACCTGTTCGACGCGGTCGCGCGGGGCCTGCAGGACGGACCGTACAAGGGAACGCCGGTCATGGTGTTCCTGGACGAGTTCGACGCCCTGGGGAGCCAACGCGGGCGCGCAGAACAAAGCGCCGAGCAGGAGCGCAACAACTACGTCAACACGCTGCTGCAGCGGATTGAGCAGTTCGACGGCCTGCTGATCGCGGCCACAAACTACGGGAAACATGTCGACCAGGCGCTGTGGCGGCGGTTCGACATTCACATCACGTTGGAGCTGCCTGGGCAGTTCGAGCGGGAGAAGATCGCAGAGCGTTACCTTGCGCCCTACGGCCTGCCGCCGGCCGCCATGCGCGAGTTTGGCGAGGCCCTACAGATCGGGTCGCCCGCGCTGATCCGCGCGCTGTGCGAGAACCTGAAGCGCCAGATGGTGCTCGGGCCGAAGCTCGGCTCCGATATGGCCAAGGCGGCGGTGTTCGATCGGGTGCTGGCCAGTTGCCATCCGCATCCGGACTTGGGTCGCCCGCGTCTGTGGTCGCATCTGTCGGGCGATCGGGCGGTCGAGGTCATGCCCTGGCCGCTGCCGCTCGCGGCCGAGCTGGCAAGCCTCGTCTCGGATCCGCCGACCGCGGTCGACGACGATCAGGACAATGTCGTCCGGTTGCCGAAGCGGGGCGCGCCATGAGGCGGGCTCCGAACCAGCGGGAGTTGTTCGGGGCGCCGCCAGCGCGGCCGCCGCGGGACACCACGCCCGTGAAGATCCGCATGGCGAAGATCGACGAGACGGACGCCGGGATCTTCCTGGCCCCTGCGGGGCGCAAGGGGAGCGCCAGATGGGCGCCGAAGTCCGAAGTGCGGGCCGGCGAGGGGCTGGACGCGAACCTTTACACCATGCCGCGCTGGGTGGCGCGGGAGCGGGGGTGGCTATGAGGCCGCAGTCAGCGCTTGGGAGCGTCCGCTATGGTCTTTCTGATCATCCGGATGTGGCTCTCGATAACGACCGCGCCGTTGTTCAGTATATCCCATGCCATCGCCGACTGCTGGGCCGACATTCTGCTAAGTTCGGGAAGGGTTCGCGCCCTCTCAGTGAGCGTGGGAAGGTGGTCGGCCAGCATGTTCACCCGATGGAACAGCTCGTGGCTGGGCCATTGGTTGCGAGGGATTATGAGCAGGCTCCGCAGGGATGCTTCAACACCGGCTCGATCCGTCAATCGCAGCGACTTTCGAGCCGTCTCGTAATCGCTGAACGCTATGGCGAACATGTGTGGGCCAATCGACTGGCAAAACCATTCCACGCTCGCCTCCACCGCATCGAACATGCCCTGTCGGGCGAGTTCGCGGTCCTTGGCGCGTTCGATGGATGGGAGCAGACCGGCCCAGGCGGCGACGCCGATGGCGATGACCGATCCGGCGCATTGCGCCCAGGCGGCATACTCGTCGCTCTCGACGGGTCGCGGGATGAACCATGCGGCAATCGACATTGCCAAAAGGGCCACGGCGGCGGCGGTCACCCACGCAAAAGTCTTTCCACGCATTCGCAGGATCAAAGCACAGCTTGCAGGTGCCTGCCATGAGCAACGCCGCATTGACATGGTGCGTGAAGCTCCACCCCGGCCCTGGCCCCAAGGCGGTGCTGCTGTGTCTCTCTGACCGGGCTACGGACCATTCCGGCGAGGACTGGACGTGCTTCCCATCGGTGAAGGACATCTGCGAGTTTACGGACCTGGGCGCGCGGACGGTCGAGCGCCATCTGAAGCACCTTTGGCGCGAGGGGATAATCAGCCGGAAGCGGCGTCGGAGGGCCGATGGGACGCTCGGAATTTACGATTACACCCTTCATCGGGATGCGGAGCGGCGCGCTGAGCTGAAGAACGCTCGTGAGGCGGTAGAAGATATTGATACCGCTATGGAAATGGCCGACGACCCACCCGCCAAATTGGCGACTGGACCACACGACAAATTGGCGGGTGGACCACCCGCCAAATTCGACGCAACCACCCGCCAAATTGTGCGTGAACCACCCGCCAATTTGGCGGGACAAGAACCCTCAGTAG
>JAEXKM010000124.1 GCA_023445705.1 Pseudomonadota bacterium | reverse complement strand
GTCACACCACCGGTGATCGCCCCGCCGTTGGACGCCCTGAGCGCAGGCGTGGCCGGCGCCGTCACCGTATAGCTGCCGTTGACCTCGCAAGCGGAGCCGGACGCCGCGGCCGGCAGCGGGCAGGGCGCGGCCTCGGCCGCCCTTCCGCCCGCCCCCAGGGCGAACAGCGCGCTTGAGGCAAAAAGCGCCGCCCGGGTCCTGAACGCTGTCGAAGCAACTCCGAGCGTCGACATGCGCGCGCTCCGTGCAGAATTTCCCGCTCGACGCTAGGTCGATCCGACCACACGCTTATGGAGAGGATTACTGACTGGGCGGCCAGCGATCCCCCAGTTCAGCCTCAGGGCTCGCGGTGTCCCGGCCGCAGCCGCGCCATCGCCAGGGCGTCGACATATTCGCCGTCCCGAAAGGCGTAGCCGCGGAGCAGTCCCTCCTGCTCGAAGCCGAACCGTTCGTAGAGCGCGATGGCCCGCCGATTGTCGGTCCATACGGTCAACTCGATCCGCGCCAATCCCAGCCAGCGATCGGCGAGGTCGATCAGGGCGGCCATCAACGCGCTGCCGACCCCTCGGCCGGCGAAGGCGTCGTGCACCGACATGCCGATCACGCCGACATGGCCGCGTCGCCCCTCCTGCCGATTGACGCCGGCCTGCCCGATCACCTTGCCGTCGATCTCTGCGACCAGCGGAGTCCAGCCGGCCGGCGCGCCCTCGAACCGCCTGACCCGTGCGGCGACGGAGGTGAAGGGGGTCTGCAACGTGCCCCAGACCACCCTCGGCTGGTTCAGGATTTCGGTGATGTCGGCCATGTCCTGGGGTTCCTGCGCGCGGACCAGGATCTCGTTTCCGCCCATGAGCTTCTCCTTCTCGAACGCCGAGGGCGGAGCCATGAAAAAAGCCCCGACCTTGCGACGGGGCTGCGGGGTGCGATGTTGCGGGCTTGCTGCCTAGCGCACGACATCTCCCGCCAGCCCGGCCTGGGCGGCGTGACAGGTCACGTGCATAAGGATCGCGAAAGCGCTCATCGGCTATAGCCTAGAGCGAACCTTACTATCGGAAAAGCCGGTGATCGAAGTCACGCCCTCCATCAGCATTTCAGAGGACGAGATCGTCGAGCGCTTCATCCGCGCGGCCGGCCCTGGCGGGCAGAACGTCAACAAGGTTTCCACCGCGGTCGAGCTGCGATTCGACGTCCGGGCCTCGCCTTCCCTGCCCAACGACGTCGCGGTGCGACTCATGCGGCTGGCCGGGCGAAAGATGACCCAGGACGGCGTGCTGGTGCTGACCGCCATGAATTTCCGCACTCAGGAGCGCAATCGGGCCGACGCCCTGGAGCGGCTTTTGGAGCTGATCCGCAAGGCTGCGGAGCCTCCGCCCCCGCCCCGCAAGAAGACCAAACCCACGCTGGCCTCGAAGAAACGGCGCCTTGAGGCGAAGACCCGGCGCGGCGGCGTCAAGGCCATGCGCGGAAAAGTGCGCGGCGACGATTGAGGCTCGGTCTTGGCGGCAGCGCTCAGCTTTGCGTAATGTGCGCGCGCCATGTCCTTGAAAAGTTCGCTCTCCGCATCCGCCGTCCTGCTGTCGCTCGCCGCTTGCGCCCCGACCCTTGGACCTCCGCCGCCGCCCCCGCCGGGAAGCGGGGCTCCGCCATCGGCCGGCGTCTTCCGCCCCGAGGACTTCTCCTGGTCGGCCGTGCCCGGCCAGGGTCGTGTGGAGGGCCGCCTGACCCATCGGTCGGGCCAGACGCGCTATAGCTGCGCGGGGGCCGGGGTCGTGCTGACGCCGGAAACGCCCTGGACCCGCCGGCGCATGACCATCCTCTACAAGTCGGCCGACCGTTCGGCGCTGCCGGCCGAGGAAGTCCGCGCCCGCACGCCCTCGGCGCCCAGCGGCGACTATTCGGCCTTCGTCAAGCGCGCGGTCTGCGACGCCAACAGCCGCTTCAGCTTCTCGGGGCTGGCCAACGGCGCCTGGTACGTGATCACCGTGGGCAAGCCGATCGCGCCCGGAACCGGCGACGACATCGCCGTCATGCGTCGCGTCGAAATCCGCGGCGGACGGCCGGTGAACGTCGAGCTCTAACCGGCCCCTCCGCTTCAGAAAGAAAAACGCCCCGGACATCGCTGTCCGGGGCGTCTTCGTTAGTGAGCCTGGATCAGTGGACCTTGGCCCGGCCGATCTCCAGGCCATCGGCGCCCGCGCCGACCTGGATCACCGCGCCATCGTCCAGATCCCCGGCCAGAAGCTTCCGGGCGATGGGATCGACCAGCTCCTTCTGAATGACGCGCTTCAGCGGCCGCGCGCCATAGACCGGGTCGTAGCCCTTGTCGGCCAGCCAATGCATGGCCGCTGGGTCGAGCACGATGGACATCCGCCGGTCGGCCAGCAGCTTTTCGACCCGCTGGAGCTGGATGCCGACGATGTTGTCCATCTCCCCGCGGCCGAGCCGCTTGAAGAGGATGATCTCGTCGATCCGGTTCAGGAACTCCGGCCGGAAGTGCCGGCGGACCACCTCCATGACCAACGGCCGCGCCTCTTCGATATCCTCGTCCTCGGCCTGGTTGGCCAGGAACTCGGACCCGAGGTTCGAGGTCATGATCAATATGGTGTTCCGGAAATCGACCGTCCGCCCCTGACCATCCGTCAGGCGTCCGTCGTCCAGCACCTGCAGCAGCACGTTGAAGACGTCGGGGTGCGCCTTCTCGACCTCGTCGAACAGCACGACCTGATAGGGCCGGCGCCGCACGGCCTCGGTCAGCGCCCCGCCTTCGTCGTAGCCGACATAGCCGGGAGGCGCGCCGATCATGCGGCTGACCGAGTGCTTTTCCATGTACTCAGACATGTCGAGGCGCGTGATCGCGCTCTCATCGTCGAACATGAACTCAGCCAGCGCCTTGGTCAGCTCGGTCTTGCCGACGCCGGTCGGGCCGAGGAACAGGAACGAGCCGATCGGCCGGTTCGGGTCTTGCAGGCCGGCCCGCGCGCGGCGGACGGCGTCGGACACGGCGACCAGCGCCTCTTCCTGACCGACCACGCGACGGCGCAGGGCGTCTTCCATCTGCAGCAGCTTTTCGCGCTCGCCTTCCAGCATCTTGTCGACCGGGATGCCGGTCCAGCGGCTGACGACCGCCGCGATCTGCTGGGAGTCCACGACCTCGGGCGAGACCGGATCTTCGGCCGCCTTGGCCTCGGCCTCGGCGAGTTGACGCTCCAGCGGCGGGATTTCGCCATAGGCGATCTCCGAGGCCCGCTGCAGGTCGCCACGGCGCTGAACGGTCGACAGCTCGGCCCGCAGCCGGTCCAGCGCTTCGCGCAATTGGGCGGCCGAGGAGACCTTCTCCTTCTCGGCCTTCCACTTGCCGGTCATATCCTCAGACTGCGCCTCGAGTTCATCGAGCTCTTCTTCGAGCTTCTCGAGCCGGGCCTTGGACGCCGCGTCGTTTTCCTTGGACAGGGCTTCGCGCTCGATCTTGAGCTGAACGATCCGCCGGTCGATCTCATCCAGTTCTTCCGGCTTGGAATCGACGGCCATGCGCACGCGGCTCGCAGCCTCGTCCACCAGGTCGATCGCCTTGTCCGGCAGGAAGCGGTCGGTGATGTAGCGGTTGGAGAGCGTCGCGGCGGCCACGATGGCGCTGTCGGAGATGCGCACCCCGTGGTGCACCTCGTACTTCTCCTTCAGGCCGCGCAGGATCGAGATGGTGTCCTCGACCGTCGGCTCGCTGACAAACACCGGCTGGAAGCGCCGGGCCAGCGCTGCGTCCTTCTCGACGTGCTTGCGGTACTCGTCCAGCGTGGTCGCGCCGACGCAGTGCAGCTCACCGCGCGCCAGGGCGGGCTTGAGCAGGTTCGAGGCGTCCATCGCGCCGTCGGTCTTCCCGGCGCCGACCAGGGTGTGCATCTCGTCGATGAACAGGATGATCGACCCCTCGGCCTGGGTGACCTCGCCCAGCACCGCCTTCAGGCGTTCTTCGAACTCGCCGCGATACTTCGCGCCGGCGATCAGGGAGCCCATGTCCAGGGCGTGAAGCTGCTTGTCCTTCAGGCTTTCGGGCACGTCGCCGTTGACGATCCGCAAGGCCAGGCCTTCGACGATCGCGGTCTTACCGACGCCGGGCTCGCCGATCAGCACCGGGTTATTCTTGGTCCGGCGCGACAGCACCTGGATGGTCCGGCGGATTTCCTCGTCGCGGCCGATCACCGGGTCGAGCTTGCCGCCACGCGCGGCCTGGGTGAGGTCGCGGGCGTAGCGCTTCAGCGCATCATAGCCTTCCTCGGCCGATGCGCTGTCGGCGGTCTTGCCCTTGCGCATCGCCTTGGCGGCTTCTTCCAGCGCCGAGGCGTTCGCCCCGGCGTCCTTCAGCGCCTTGGCCGCGTCGCCGCCTTCCTTTGCGATCGCGATCAGCAGGCGCTCGGTGGTGACAAAGGCGTCGCCGCCCGCCTTCGCGCCGGCCTCGGCCTCGGCGAAGATGCGCGCGGTCTCAGGCGCCATGTAGAGCTGGCCGGAGCCGCCCTCGACCTTCGGGCGCTTGGCCAGAAGCTCATCGACGGCCTTGTCGGCCTCATCGGGACGCCCGCCGGCGCTCTGGATCAGCGCGCGGGACAGTCCGTCCTTTTCTTCCAGAAGGACCTTCAGCAGATGCTCGGGGCCGAGCTGCTGGTGCCGGCGCGCCAGGGCCAGGCTCTGGGCCGATTGGATGGCCTGCTTGGCGCGATCCGAATAGAGATCAATGTTCATGTGTTCCCCTCGATAGGCGGATTGGCAGGACCGCCTTCATCAAGCACGGCCTCGCCTCGACGGGATGTAGTGTTGCCAATGCGCCACACAAGGCGACCTGGCCCCGAATCTCAGCTCGGCGGGTTGTTCTTCTCCACGAAGCTCATCACGGCCTGAAGCATGCGCAATCGGGTCTCTCCCCGAGAGAGCCAATGGTCTTCCCCTGGCATGATGACGACCTCGGTCGGCGCGCCTGCCGACTTCAGGGCCTTCTCCATGATGCTGGTCTGTTCCAGCGGCACGACCGTATCGTCGCGACCGTGCACCAGCAGCACCGGCGTCGTGACCCCCGCCGCCTTTTCCGAGGGCGAAAGGTCGCGCAGGACCGGGTCGCGCGGATCCTCCGCCCCCATGAACCGCACCCAGTAGCGCTGGGATCCGACGCCATTCTGCATGCGCGACCAGGACACCATCCGCCGCAGGTCCGAGACGCCCGCCACCGATGCGGCGCAGCGGTAGATGCCCCGCTGGAGGGTGACGCCGGCCAGGGCCGCGTACCCCCCATAGCTTGCGCCCACGATGCAGACCCTCTCCGGATCGATCGTTCCCTCGGAGGCCAACATCCGCACGCCGTCCGAGAGGTCGCTCTGCATCTTGCGACCCCATTCGCCGAACCCTGCCTGCATGAGCGACCGCCCGAAGCCCGACGAGCCGCGGAAGTTCACCCGCAGAACCGCATAGCCCCGCGAAGCCATCGCCTGGGACCACCAGTCGAAACCGGGCGCATCGCGCGAGGCCGGCCCACCGTGCGGATTGACGATCAGGGGCAGCTTCTTGGGATCGCGCCCCTTCGGCAGGGTAAGATAGCCGCTCAGCTCGAGGCCATCGGAGGCCTTGAAGCGCACCGGCCTCACCTCGGCGATGTCGGCCGGGGGCACGTCGGGATAGGGGCCGGCCAGCCAGTCGGCCCGCTTGGTGTTGAAATCCACCAGGGCGTAGGTCGGCCCCTCGGTGGGGGAGTCCACCAGCACCACCACCCTGGAGCGGTCGGCCGACGAGGACACCAGCCTCACCCCCTGCCCCTTGTACAGCCGCTGGACCCTGGCCCAGGCCGCTGATTGGGCCGGCTCGAGGAACTCGTAGCGCAGCTCGTCTCCCACCAGACTCTGGAAGCCGGTCAAGGCGTGGGTCGCCGGATCGAACAGCGGCGTCCCGTCCAACTGCGGCGTGAAAGGCGCGCCCCACGCCTCCGATGCGATCGAGTACTCCTGCAGCAGCGCCTTCTCGTCCTGATTCAATCCGATCAGCACCGATTGCCCGTCGCGGCCCAGGCCGAGCAGGGTCGGCGCGTCCTGCGGGGTGGTGATGGTCTTGACGGCCTTCCAGCCCGGACCGGACTTCACTCTCAGCGTCCAACGGCCGTCATTGGCGTCGAGCTCGACCTGCGCCAGCGGCGAGCCGTCCGGGCCGACCAGCCAGTCGCGCGTGTTCTCGAAGCCTTCGCCCACCAGCCTAGAACGGACGCCATTCACGCTGATCTCGAACAGCGAGAGCCGTCCGCGATTGCTCACGAAGCGAAAGCCTTCGGCGAAGATCTTGGTCTCACCCCCGACGTTCCGCACCACCGGCGGCGCGGCCACGACATTCATCGAATCTCCCGCGTCGCGCAGCAGCAGCTTCAATTGCCCGCTCGGCCGGTTGTAGAGAAAGGCCTGGAAATACTCGCGCCGCGGCCCCAGCAGCCCGGGAATCCAGGCGGTGCTCGAAGCCGTGATCAACAGGTTGTCTTCGTCCACCCAGTTAAGGTCGCGCAGCTTCGTCGCACCGACATCCAGCCGGAAGGAGGTCTTCGCCGCCAGGTCGCGCAGGACAATGCTGCGGGCCTCGCCATCGGTCAGCGCGATGGCCAGGACCGCCCCCTTTGGCGAGATCGCGACATCCTCGACGTGCGGAAGCTTGCCATAGGCTTCCAGCGGCGCGGCCTGCGCCATGGTCGCGGCCAACATCAACGCGGCGGCCGCCGCCAGCACCTTACCCAGCAATGTCTCATCCCCCCGGATCAGCGCCGAGATTGGACGCCGAGCGGTGATTTGGTCAACCCAGGGTGGCTATTCCCGCGCCATCTCCGCTGCGCCTACGGCCTCTCCGTCCAGCACCTGGTCGGCGTCCATGGTGACACTCACGGTCCGCAGCGCGCCGGTGAACCCGAACGGCTCGGCATAGTCCCCGACCGGGCTGCCGCGGTCGCGGCCGATATCCAGGCCCGACCAGGAAATCAGGGTCAGGAAGCCCATGTGGGTCGCAAGCTCGCCCACCGCCTCCCCGTCGATCGTCAGGGTGAACCGCCGTCCGTCGCCTTGCAGGCAGCGCATGCCCAGCCTGCGCCGCCCGGCCGGGATCGTGCGGTCGGAACTGACCGTCGAACGTAGGCCGCCGATGTTCAGGGTGTGGTGCAGCCGGCCGTCCCGCACGAACAGCGAATAGCCGCTGGTCGCGTCGCCGTGGGCGATCAGCACGCCCTCGTCGCCGTCCTTCAGAGTGACGTCGGCCTCGATGAAATAGGAACGCGAGCGCACGTCGGGGGCGCAGTCGCTGGGCACGTGGCCCATCCCCTTGTGGAACACGAACTGCTTGCGCTGGCCCTGGTGGCGCTGGGCGTTCTCGGCGAAGCGCGGGCCAAAGCGGTCGTCCAGCGGCAGCACCTTGCAGCGCTCTGCCTGGCGCCACCACTCGGCGACCATGGCCTCCAGACGCTTTGGATCCGCCTCGGCCAAGTCCTCGGTCTCCGAAAAGTCGGCGTCCAGGTGGTAGAGCTCCCAGCGGTCGTTGTCGAAGGGCGCGCCCGGCGGATGGAACGCCACCGCCTTCCAGCCATCACGCCACAGGCCGCGGTGGCCGAACATCTCGAAATACTGCGGCTCGGCCTTCGAGGGCGCGGCCGGGTTGGTCAGCGAGGCGGCGAAGCTCACACCCTCGAAGGGCGCCTGTAGCACCCCGCCAATGCTCTCCGGCGTCTCCAGGCCCAGCAGGTCCAGAATGGTCGGGGTCAGGTCGCAGGCGTGCGCGAACTGGTGGCGCAGCTCGCCGCGAGCGGCCAGGCCGTTCTTCCAGCTGACGACCAGCGGGTCGCGGATGCCCCCGCCGTGCGTGTTCTGCTTGTAGCGCTTGAGCGGCGTGTTCGAAGCCATCGCCCAGCCGTGCGGAAAGTTCGAATGGCTGTCGGGTCCGCCGATCTCCTCCAGGCGCGCCAGCTTCTCTGGGATCGGCTCGAATTTGAGATTGTAGGGTCCCATGGCGTTGACCATGCCCAGGGGACCGCCCTCCTGGCTGGCCCCGTTGTCGGAGAGCACCAGGATCAGGGTGTCGTCCTTGACCCCCGCCTCTTCCAGGAAGGCGACCAGCCGCGCCAGGTGGCGGTCGGCGTGGTCCAGCATGCCGGCGAAGGCGCTTTGCAGGCGGGTGAAGATCTTGTGCTCGTCGGCGCTGTGCTCGGCCCAGGACTTCACGCCGTCGTTGCGGGGTGGCAGGCGGGTCGCCGGCGGTGCGACGCCCAACGCCTTCTGACGCGCCAGCCGGCGGTCGCGCTCGGCGTCCCACCCCTCGGCGAACACCTCGTCATAGCTCTTGATGATATCCATCGGCGCCTGGTGCGGCGCATGACAGGCGCCCAGCGCCAGCCACAGCAGCCACGGCTGGTCCGGAGCGTCGGCGATATGGTCGGCGATGAACCTGATGCTCTCGTCGACCAGGTCCTCGGTCAGGTGGTAGCCGTCGGCGTAGCGGCCGGGCGCTTCAACCGGAGTGTTGTCGCGCACCAGCTCGGGTGAGAACTGGTCCGTCTCGGCGTCCATGAACCCATAATAGCGGTTGAAGCCCCGCCCCAGCGGCCATCCGTCGAACGGCCCGCCCGCGCCGGTCTGGTTCAGCGGCGTCGCATGCCACTTGCCGACCATATAGGTCCCATAGCCGTGGCTGCGCAGGATCTCGGGAAGGGTACCAGCCTCGCGGGCGATCTTGCCGCGATAGCCAGGGAAGCCGGAGTCGAAGTTGGCCAGGCAGCCCATGCCCACCGAATGGTGGTTGCGCCCGGTCAGCAGCGCGGCGCGAGTGGTCGAGCACATCGCCGTGGTGTGGAAGCCCGTATAGCGCAGGCCGTCGGCCGCCAGGGCGTCGATCGTGGGCGTTCGGATCGGCGAGCCATAGCAGCCGAAGTCAGAAAAACCGACGTCGTCGAACAACACCACCAGGATGTTGGGCGAGCCCTTCGGAGGCTTGGGCGCCTCCGGCCAGTACGGCGTGGATTCCGCCAGGGTTCGGCCGATCTTGGCTTCGGACATTTTGACACTCTCCATGCCAATTTATGTCCTTTGTGACTCCTCCGCGAGGCGATGGCAAGGCGACATGAGGCGGCCGCCCTGCAACTAAGCCGCCGTTTCGGTGTTTTGGGGGCAACCAATCCGAGCGCGGACCTTCTCCTCTCCCGAAAGACCAGTTCCCATGACCAGACTGACGCTGCTCGCGGCCACGACCGCCGTCGCCGCCCTTTCCGCCAGCCAATCCCAGGCAGCCGGCTTCTATCTCCAGGAACAATCGGTGAAGGGGACAGGCCGCGCCTATTCCGGCGAAGTCGCCGACAAGGGCGTCGATTCACTCTGGTGGAATCCCGCCTCCATCGCGCGCTCGGGACGCGAAGCCTATCTGGGCATGCACGCAGTCTTCGTCGACGCCACCGTCGAGGACCACGGCTCGACCATCACCTATCCGGGCGGCGCCACCTTTCCGATCCAGGGCGAACCTCGTGCCTTCAGCCCCATCAAGGATGGCGTCGCGCCGAACTTCGCCATCGCTACCCCGATCGGCGATCGCTTCGCCCTCGGCCTGTCGGTCGCCACGCCCTACAACTTCACCACCGACTACCGTGAGACGTCCTGGGCCCGCTACGACGCCCTGCATTCGCGGCTGACCACCGCTGACGTGCAACTCACCGGCGCGATGCAGGTCACCGACTGGCTCGACCTCGGTGTCGGCGTGAGCGCGCAGTACGCCGACGCCAAGCTGTCGACGGCCTATCCGAACCTGTCGCCCCTGCTCGAAGACGGCGTCTCGCAGCTCAGCGGCGACGGCTGGGACTTCGGTTGGAACGTCGGCGCCCAGGCCCATTTCGGCCAGGTCACTCTCGGCGCCAGCTACCGCTCGAAGATCGAGCACGACCTCGACGGGACGGTCTTCGTCGGCGGCCTGGTCGGCCCGCTCGCCACCGCCAACCGCGACGGCCCTGGCTCGGCCAAGTTCACCACGCCCTGGATCGCCACCCTGGGCGGCCGCTGGCAGGCGACCGACAAGCTCGCCCTGAACGCCCAAGTCCAACGCATTGGCTGGAGCGAATTTGACGCCATCAATGTGAGGTTCGAAGGCGGCGGCGGCGAGAGCCTGCGCCAGGACTATAAGGACACCACTTCGGGCGGCGTCGGTGTCGACTATGCGGTTAACGACCGGCTGACCCTGCGCGGCGGGGTTCAATACGACCCGACCCCGACGCCGGACGACGCCCGCACCGCTCGCGTGCCCGACGGCGACCGCTGGCTGTACGGCGTCGGCGCCACGGCCCAGGTGGCCGAAGGCCTGAAGGTGGACGCGGCCCTCGCCTATATCGACTTCAAGGACACCGACGTCCTCCACGACACGACCTTCTACGAAGGCACCCCCGCAGCCACCACGACCCGCCTGCGCGGCGAAGTCCAGGGCCAGGGCTACGTCCTGTCGCTCGGCCTTCGGAAGACATTCTGACCTGAAGATGCTCCCCCAAAGGGGGAGCATCTATCTCCATCTTAGCTCCTCCCCTCTTGGGGGAGGTGGCTCGCCGAAGGCGAGACGGAGGGGGCGCCCGCCAGGGCGGCGCTAGTTCTGGTTCGCGTAGAGCTTCACGACCTCATAGAGGAAGTCCCGGCCCTCATAGAGAGAGCGAACCCGCATCTTCTCGTTCAGGCCGTGGGCGCCATTGCCGGACGGCTCGCTGAAGAACCCGGTCAGGCCATAGGTCGGAACGCCCACCGCGTTGAGGAAGCGGCCGTCGGTCGCCCCGGTCGCCATGACCGGCACCACCGGAACCCCCGGCCACAGCTTGGCCGAGACCTGCTCGATCGGATCCATGATCTCCTTGCCCAGAGCCGGCGGCGGCGAGACGGGGCTCGGCTCGCCGACCGTCGTGACCTTGATCGCCTGATCGGCGAAGACCTTCTCCAGGGTCTGGCGGGTCGCCTCGACGCTTTCGCCGGGCAGGATGCGGCAGTTCACGTTGGCGCGGGCGCGCTGGGGCAACGCATTCGGCGCGTGGCCGGCGTTGACCATGGTCGCCACGCAGGTGGTCCGCATCATCGAGTTGCGGCCCGGATCACGAGCCACGGTCGCGACCGCCGCTGCGTTGTTCGGGTTCTTCGCGACCGCGGCCATCGCCGCGCCGGCCGAGCCGCCCTCGATCACCGCCATCCGCTCGAAGTTCGCCTTCACGGCGTCATTGAGCTTCACCGGGAAATCGTAGTCCGCCAGCCGGGCCAGCCCTGCCGACAGATGGTAGATGGCGTTGTCGCGCACCGGGGCCGAGGAGTGGCCGCCCTTGTTGGTCACTTCCAGGGTGTAGTCCTGATAGACCTTCTCGCCGGCCTGCACCCCCAGGGACACGCGATTGCCTGCGTCGTCTAGCCGCCCGCCGGCCCCCTCGTTCAGCACGAACTCGGCGTCCATCAGGTCACGATGGTTGGCGATCAGGTACTGCACGCCATTGAAGGTGTCGGGGGTTTCCTCGCCGCAGGTCAGGGCCATGCGCAGCGTCCGCCGCGGGGTGAAACCTTCCTGCTTGTAGCGGATCAGGGTGTCGGTCCAGACCGCGGCCTGGGCTTTGTCGTCGCTCGCCCCGCGGGCATAGAAGAACCCGTCTTCCTCGACCATCTTGAAGGGGTCGCGTTCCCAATCGGCGCGGTTGGCCTCCACCACGTCGATGTGCGCCAGCAGCAGGATCGGCTTGGCCTTGGAGTCCGAGCCCTTCAGCGTCGCGACCAGCGCGCCGTCCTTGGGCCGGTCTGGCGGAACGATGACCTGAAGGTCGGAGTCAGCAAAGCCCGCCGCCTTCATCCGGCTCGCCATCGCCTGCGCCGCCTGGGTGCAGCTTCCGGCCGACAGCGTCGTGTTGATCTCCAGCAGTTCCTTATAGAGGTCGCGGAAGGCGAGCTGGTCGGCGCGCGGGCTCTGCGCCATGGCCGGAGTGGCCAAGGCGGTCGCCGCCAGCAAGGCGGCCGAAATTGTGCGGATCATTGAAAGCTCCCCATGAACTGGGGGGAAGCCTATTGACCGCGCCGAGCCGAGGCAACGGCGCAGGTTGGCCTCAGTTCACTTCGGTCTTCTTTGGCGGCGCGGCGGGCAGAGCTGCGATCGGAACGCCCTCATCAGTCAGCTTGCGAATATCGGCGGGCGAGGCCTCGCCATAGATGCCGCGGTCTTCCGACCGCCCCTCATGGATCGCCCGCGCCTCGTCGGCGAAGGCGTCGCCCACATAGTCGAAGTTTTCTTCCACATGGGCCCGGACCCGGCTCATGGCCTCCATCACCATGGAGCGCATCTGCGGCGGCAGATCCCCGGCCGCGGACTTCTTGGTGCCGGAGACCGACGGGGCCATGATCTGCTTGCGCACCGCATGGCTGTCGCAGACGGGACACGACACCAGCCCGCGCGCGGTCTGGCTCTCGAAGTCGTCGGACGACCCGAACCAGCCCTCGAACTCATGGGCCTCGTCGCAGACAAGCGCGTAACGGATCATGACAGAGATATAGGCGCCTCGAAGGCCCGCGCATTGGCCAGGGCCGGGATCGCCGCCCGCGCCTTGGCCACCGCGGAAAGGTCCAGATCGGCGATCAGCACGCCGGGCTCGTCGTGGTCGAGCTTGCCCAGAACCTCGCCCCACGGCCCGATCGCCAAGGTCCGCCCCCAGGTCCCACGGCCGTCCTCATGGACGCCGCCCTGGGCCGGCGCCAGCACGAAACTGCCGGTCTCGATCGCCCGCGCCCGCAGCAGGATCTCCCAGTGCGCCTCGCCCGTGGGCCGGGTGAAGGCCGCCGGGGTCACGATCACCTCCGCCCCGGCCAGCGCCAGGGCGCGGTAGAGCGCGGGGAAGCGCACGTCGTAGCAGATGGTCAGGCCGAGCTTCAGCTCATCGGCGCCCGCAGTCACCGCCCGAAGGCCAGGCTCGTACGCCTCGCTCTCGCGGGCGGTCTCGCCGGTGGGCAGGTCCACGTCGAACATGTGCAGCTTGTCGTAGGTGGCGACGATCTCGCCTTTCGGCGTGATCAGGGCGGCGCGGTTGGCCCCCTTGCCGTCTTCGCGCTTCACCAACGCCGAGCCGATCAGGATGGTCACGCCCAGTTCCGCGGCCAGGTCGCGCAGCCCCCGGACGACCAGATCGTCCTCCAGCAGGGCCAGTTGCGGCGCCAGCAGGGCCTTGTCCCGCTGCAGGATGTTGGTCCCCTCGGGCGTGGCGATGAAGCGCGCGCCCTGGGCGGCCGCCTCACGCACCAGCGGCGCCACATGGGCCAGCGCCGCCGCTTGACTGGCGGGGGTCCGGGTCTGGATGAGGCCGACGCGCAGGGTCATGTGTTTCCCGATAGGTCAGCCACGCGCCAGGTCAAGCCCTCAGGCGGCCAGCAGCGCGTCCAGCTTGCCGTCGTATTCCAGGGCCATCATGTCATCGCAGCCGCCAATGTGCTGCTCACCGATGAAGATCTGCGGGAAGGTGGCGCCGCCATTGGCGCGCTGGATCATCTCCCGGCGCTTCTCCGGATCGGTGGATGCTTCGATCTCGGTGAACTCCACCCCCTTCTTCTCCAGCAGCGAGACCGCGCGGATGCAATAGGGGCAGTAGGGTTTGGTGTAGATAGTGACGTCGGCCATGGCTCATCTAATGCGGGTGGTCGGGTTAGGTTCTATATGGCGCGGTTCGCGGTTTCTTTAACCCTCGCAACCACTGCGACATCGACGCGCGCCGCCCCGGCGGCCAATAGCGCCCTCGCGCAGCCTTCCAAAGTGGCGCCGGTGGTCATCACGTCATCGATCAGCAGCAGGTTTCGGCCCTCCACCTGGCGCCTTCTTGCCGAAGGCACGGCGAAGGCCGCCGCCACGTTCCGGCGGCGGCCCGAGGCGGACTTGCCGCCCTGCGTTCCCGTGGCGCGCACCCGGGCAAGGCTGTCGGGCAGATAGGGCACCCCGCTGATCCGGCTCAGCGGCCGGGCGATCTCGGCGGCCTGGTTGAAGCGGCGGCCCAGCAGGCGGCTGCGGTGCAGCGGCACAGGCACCAAGGCGTGAGCGTCCTCCAGCAGAGGCCAGGCGCAGCGGCTGATCCAGCGGGCGAAGAGCGGGGCCAGATCGGTGCGGTCGGCGTGCTTGAGCTGCAGGATCGGCCCCCGGGAGGTCTCATCGTAAAGACAGGCCGCCCGTGCGCGAGAAAACGCCCGCGGCTTGGCCATGCAGTCGGCGCAGCGCACGCCCGGACCAAGATTGTACTCGAACGGCGCGCCGCAGCCGTCGCACAGCGGTCCATCGACGAACGGGATGCGCGCCCAGGCCTCGGCGTTGAAGCCGCTCGTCATCGGCGCGACGCCGTCGTCTAGCGATTGGGGTGGGAAAACGAAGTCCAAAGCGGTACGAACCGCGGCCTTCGCGCGGGGGCCGGGTTTCCACCAGGCCGCCGCATCGCCATCTAGATAGTCCATGTCCGCCCCGCCCCGCCTCTTCGACCGCGACCTGCTCCGTCTCCGCCTGGATCGGGCCGCCCCCGGCTATGCCGACGCCGATTTCCTCAAGCGCCGGGCCGCCGAAGACGCGGTCGTGCGCCTCGAGGCGATCATGCGCGAGTTTCCGCTGGCCGTCGATCTGGGCGCCCGCAACGGCGCCTTCCGCGCCGCGCTCGCCGAAAGCGACGCCGCCGCACGTGTTGGGACCCTGATCGAGGCCGACCTCTCTCCCCGCATGCTGCAGGGCCGCCCCGGCCCCCGCCTGGTCGCCGACGAGGAGCGCCTGCCCTTCGCCGCCGGCAAGCTCGACCTGATCGTCTCGACCCTCTCGCTGCACTGGACCAACGACGTCGTCGGGGCGCTGATCCAGATTCGCCGCGCCCTCAAGCCGGACGGCCTGTTCATCGGCGCCTTCCTGGGCGGCGCGACCCTGACTGAGTTGCGCCAGTCGCTGCTGACCGCCGAAGCCGAGATCACCGGCGGCGCGGGCGCGCGGATTTCGCCCTTCGCCGACGCCTACGACGCCGCCGCCCTGCTGCAGCGTTCAGGCTTCGCCCTGCCGGTCGCCGACGTCGACCGTGTGACCGTCCGCTATTCGCACCCGCTGAAGCTGCTGACCGATCTTCGCGCCATGGGCGAGACCAGCGTGTTGGCCGAACGCCATCCCAAGATGCTGACGCGCCAGATCCTGGGCCGCGCCTTCGAGATCTACGCCGAGCGCTTCGCCGAGCCGGACGGGCGACTGCCGGCCACCTTCGAAATCCTCACCCTTACCGGCTGGGCGCCGGACGAAAGCCAGCAGAAGCCGCTCAAGCCAGGTTCGGCCAAGATGCGTCTCGCTGACGCGCTGGGTGTAAAGGAAAACCCGCTGCCTCGCGAAGAAGACTAGCCGGCTCTTCACCCATCGGGCCCCGCGCATACTGCTCTCTCGCGAGGCAGTTTGGCGGAACCTGCCGGAACACTTGCGGATGTGTCGCATTTTGGCCGCGTCGGCGCGTTAGGCTGCTGATGGCTCGACTACAACTGCCATAGGAACCCCTGTTCATGCGTATTGCTATCCTGGCCGCCGGCCTTCTCGGCCTCGCCGCCACCGCGGCGTCCGCTCAAGACCAGACCGCTCCGGCGGCGGAAGCCCCGGCCGCTGCGGCCCCTGCCGCTGGCGGCTTCTCCGACGAAGACCTCAAGGCCTTCGGTTCGGCCATGACTGAAATCCAGAAGATCAACGGCGAATACAGCCCCAAGCTCACCGCTGCCACCGACGCCAACGCCAAGGCCGAGGTTCAGAAGGAAATGATTGGAAAGATGGGCGCGGCCGTGCAGGCCAGCGGCCTCTCGCCCCAGAAGTACAACGACATGTCGACCGCGGTGCAAAAGGACGCCGCCCTGCGCGCGCGCCTGACCGAAGTCCTGAACTCCGCCCCGGCGGCCTAAGGCTTCAGGCGACAGACCAAGGAAATGGCCGCTCCTCGGGGCGGCCATTTTCGTTTCAGCCTATGGGCCGCCGATGCTCGTCCAGCCGCACCACGGCGTCGGCTCGACCGGGCATTTCCGCCAGGATCCAGCGGGTCAGCCGCTCGTAGTGCTGGATGAACGCGGTGACCTGCGCATCACTCATCGCCCGGCCGGCGCCCCGTCCCTCCCGCACCAGGCGGTCGCGCAGCTTGCGCTCCTGCTCCAGGCGCCAGCCCAGCACGGCCTCGAAGCTCGGCGCCTGCAGAAGCACCAGCCGGCCAATACCGCCGAACAACGCCTGATAGTCGCCCGCCAGCGCCGTGTTCACATAGGCGCGCCAGGCGCCGTCAGGATCCCGCTCACGCTCCAGGGAATTGATCGGCTCAGTCAGGTCGCCAGGCGGCTGCGGCCGCGCGCCCACGCACCAGCCCTCGAACAACACCACGTCCGCAGCCCCTTCGAAGACCCTTCCCTCGCCGCGGTCGTCCGCGGCCTTGTCGAAGGTCGGCAGCACGTGCCGGCCCGGCCGCCGCAGGCCCTCCAGCAGTCGCCCGCCCAGCGCCACGTCGTGCGTCCCCGGCACGCCTCGTGTCGCCAGCAACGGATGAACCCGCGCCCCCAACGCCACCCGCTCGTCATGGGTCAGGTAGAGGTCATCCAGCGACAGGCTGGCCACCCTCAGGCCGCGCAACTCCAGAAGCCGGGCCAGCACCGCCGTCAGGGTGGACTTCCCGCTGCCCTGCGCGCCGCACACCCCCAGCACCAGCCCGCCCGCCGGGACCCGGGCGGCCAGGTCGTCGGCCATCGGCCGCGCCACCCGTTCAACGAAGGCGCCGTAGTCGTCCGGCAGCCGCTCTTCGGCCAGGAATTTCGCCAGCCAGTCGCTCATGCGCCCTGCGTCCTCACTGATCCGATGAAGCTCCCGACGGACTACACCGTCCCATCCGCGCCGACGCAACCGCGCCGGAAACGAGCGGCTCAGCTACGACAGGTGCGACATTTCGTCCGCGCAGATACCAAATATGGCGCTGGCCTTGCGCCCGGACTCGGGCGCAACCTGTGGGCGTCCGATGCTGGACCTGCATTGGAAGGTGTAGGCGGTTAGCCCCGCCCCACGAGAGAGGCCCGCGGTGATCCGAGCTCACCGCGGGCCTTTTCGTTGTTCAGACCATGTCCCGCAGCCAGGCGATCAGCGGCAGGTCCGCCGGCGGCATCTCGTAGTCCGTCAGCTTGGCCGGCTTCACCCAGGCGATGGCCGAATGCTCCTTGGCCTGCACGAAGCCATCCCACCGCCGGCAGAGGTAGAGCGGCATCAGCAGGTGAAAGTCCTCGTAGGTGTGGCTGGCGAAGACGAAGGGCGCCAGGCAGGCGTGGGCGACCTTGATCCCCAGTTCCTCGTCAAGTTCCCGGATCAGGCACTCTTCGGGCGTCTCGCCGGCCTCGACCTTGCCGCCCGGAAACTCCCACAGGCCAGCGAGCTGCTTGCCCAGCGGCCTCTGGCAGATCAGCACCCGGCCGTCGGAATCGATCAGGGCGGCGGCGGCCACCAGCAGCATGCGTTTGGTCATGCCGTTTCCTTGCGGCGCCGGCCGCCGAATGCAACCGCGAAGTCGGACGGCAGGGCGCAGACAAACGCTTGGCGATGAGGATGATTATCACCTGCGCGATTTACAACTGCGCAAGATTGAACCCACCACCTGGAATTGCGCGGAAGCATCTTGCCGACCCGAAGCATCCATGCGCTGATCGCGACATCTCAGGTAGGACGCGTGGCTTTAACACGGCCATTGGAGGAGGGCGCGCAAGGCCGTTATAGTCAAGCTTCTCCTGAATACTCAAATCAGGACAGAACATGGCTAAACAAGTGACGCCCAGGGAGGCGATGACGCTGGACAGCGGCCTGCCCGCTGATCGCGAAGTTCGTTACGATGCCTCAGCCGACCCGCTCGCCGGCGGCGAGTTGCGCGATCTGCCGATCTGGACCCCGGACCAGATCGCCGCCCACCTTAACCGCACAGGGTTCGAGTGGAGCGAGAAGGCGCTCAAGGACGGAACCCTCACCTACGGCTTCTATGACGGCCCCACCACCACGGGCATCTACAACAACCCGCACGAGGCGGCTGAAAGCTACGGCTACTCGCCGATGACCGAGGCGCAGCGCGAAGCCACCCGCGAGGCCCTGGGCTACTGGGACGACCTCATGCCGATCGGGTTCGAGGAACGCTCCAACGGCCATGGCAACTGGGACATCTCCTACGCCAACACCACGACTGGGCCCGGCCAGGCCTGGGCCTACCTGCCGCACGACAAGTTCTACGGCGCCAAATACAAGCACATCGAGGGCGACGTGTGGGTCAATCCGGCCCCGGTCAGCGGCATCCAGCTCGAAGACGGCTTCTATGGCATGCAGACCCTGGTCCACGAGACCGGGCACGCCCTGGGCCTCTCCCATCCCGGCGACTACAACGCCAGCGACGAGGGCGAGCTCAGCTACGCCCTAGCCGACTACTACCAGGACTCGCGCCAGTACACGGTGATGTCCTACTGGGACTCCTACGAGACCGGGGCCCGGCACATCGACTGGGCGACCATGCGCTACGTCTATTCGACGACGCCGATGGTGCATGACGTGGCCGCGATCCAGGCGATCTACGGCGTCGACACCACCACCCGCACCGGCGACACGACCTACGGCTTCAACTGGACCGCCGACCTGGAAGACCGCACGGCCTTCCAGCTCGCCCCCAACAAGCTCGCCCCGGTCTTCACCATCTGGGACGCTGGCGGCGTCGATACCCTGGACCTGTCGGGCTATTCGACCCCGTCCTACATCGACCTCAACGAAGGATCGTTCAGCAGCGCCGGCGGGGTGAAGGACTTCCTCACGCTGGAGGAGATCAACGCCAACAACGCCGCCGCTGGCCTGCCGGCCCGGACCGCGCTGCTCTATGAGATCTACAACAACGGCGTTGAGGGCGTGAATGGCGGCGAAAGCTGGCGTGAAATCGTCGGCGCCACCGACGGGCTGATGCATGACAACATCAGCATCGCCTACGGTGCGGTCATCGAGAACGCGGTCGGCGGCTCGGGCGACGACACCATCGTCGGCAACGACGCGGACAACCGCCTGACCGGCGGAGCGGGCGATGAC
>JAEXKM010000011.1 GCA_023445705.1 Pseudomonadota bacterium | reverse complement strand
ATCCCGGCGTCCGCCGCCGCCTCATCCAGCAGTTGGGCGAAGCGGCGGGGCGTCAGCCGCCGCGCCTTCCCGCGTGAGGGAAACAGCCAGGGATTGGCCCCATCGCCCTTGGGCAGGAAGGCCTCGCGCACCTCGAGATAGGCCTTCACCGCCTCGCGCGCAGCGGTGTTCAGAGGCGCCAGCCTCTCCTTGCCGCCCTTGCCCTTCACGATCAGATAGGCCGGGTCCCGCGCCAGCGCCGCCAGCGGCAGGCTGGTCAGTTCCGAGATCCGCAGCCCCGAGGCGTAGGCCAGCTCCACCATACAGGCCAGCCGCAGCCCCTGCCCCCCGTCCCGGGCGCCGGCCGCAGCGATGATCGCGTCCACCTCCGCCCGGCTGAGCACCTTGGGCAGCGGCCGCCCCTTCTTCGGGGCGTCGACCCGCCGCGAGGGATCGTCCTCCCGCCAGCCCTCGCCCAGCACGAACCGATAGAACTGGCGCACCGCCGAGCGCCGCCGCGCCGCGGTGGCCGGCGACATTCCGCGGTCGCTCAGGGCGGCGAAATAGGCCTCGATGTCGGTCGCCGAAGCCTTCGAAAGATCGCTCCCCCGCGCCTTCAGGAAGGTGCCGGCGTCGGCCAGGTCCTTGCCATAGGCCGTGATGGTGTTGCGGGCGCTGGCCCGCTCCCCGGCCATCATTTCCAGAAAGGCCTCGATCCAGCCGGCGGCGCTCATCGCTGCGCCAACAGGCCTTCGACCGCAAACGCCCGTGCGTCTTCCTCAAGACCGGCCGCGCGCAAGGCCCGGACGATCCGTGCCCGGTCGCCCACCGCCGGGCCGCCCGCACCGGCATCCGCCGAGATCCACAGCGCCAGCAGCGCCGTCTCGCCCGGCAGCTTCGCCTCGCCAGCCAGGTCCAAAGCCATGCCGCGCGCCACCGTGGCCTTGCCGGCCTCGGCCCCGGCAAACTTGGCGAATTCACCCCGGGCCTGCGGACTCATCGGCGCGCCGAAGGCCGCCAGCACGATGGCCGCGTTCTGCATCTTTCCGCGCACCTTGGCCTCGCCCACCGAGCCCCGTTCGACCAGCCGGTCCAGGGTCGGCCCGTCAGGCCGCCCTGACGCCGCCGCGATCAGCCCGTCCAGCAGGGCCAGGTCGTTGACCGGGGTGGCGTCGGCCACCAACCCGGCGCGCAGCGCCTGGGCCTTGGCCAGGTCCCCGGCCGCCACCGCCGCCATCGCGGCCTTCAGTTCGCCGGGTCCATCCTCGATCTTCCAGCGCGCCGGCCCGGCTTCCTTGGCGGCCAGCGCCGTCTCAACCGCCGGCGCGGCTTTTACGCCGGTCAGATCGAGTCCGAGGTTTCTCGAAAGCGCATAGTCCAGGCCGTTGCGCAGCGAGGCCGCGCCGGGATCGCCGGAGCCGGCCAGCTTTGCGCCCATCAGCCTGCCATAGACGGCGTCCCGTTCCACGCTCTGGGCCAGGTCGAAGGTGAGTTGCGCCTCGGCCTTCCCGGCCCGGGTCTCACAATAGGCGCGCAGGCGCAGCCAATAGGCGTCCTCGCGCCCAGTGGTCAGGCTGTCGGCGATCGCACAGGCGCGGTCGTCCTCGCCGGCCAGCAGGGCCGCCTCCGCCCCGGCCCGCGCCAGCCCCGGCGACCGTTCCAGGCTCGAAGTCCGCGAAAGTATGGCCGAGGCGTCCCTCACCGCGCCCGCGGCGATCAGGGCGTTGATCCGCGCGCCGGCCACCTCAGCGTCGCTTCCGGCGCCTTCAGGGCCGTTGGCGCCGGTCGCCAGCACCCGCCGCGTCAGCGCCTGCGCAGCCGGCGACAACGGCTTGGCCGACAGCAGCGGCAGCACGGTGCGCAAGGTTTCACCCGATGCGCCTCGCCAGAGCTCGGGGCCAAGTCCGCCTTCTCCGGAGCCGATCGAGAAGAAATCCGGCGCGGCCAGGGCGGTGACCTCCACCGGCTGCGGCCCGGCCACCTGGCCGTGAGCCGATCCCGTGGCCAGCGTCGCCGCAAGCGCCGCTCCGAAAGCCCAGCCGCCGAACCTCTTCCGCATCATCACCGTCCCTACGCCCGAAACTTGGCGCAAAGCCTTCTGCTCGTGTAGACCTGCGCCGTTCATGGACCGTTACACACCGCTGCGTGCTCGCACCATCACCCTGGTTGGTTTGATGGGGGTCGGCAAATCAAGCGTAGGGCGCCGCCTGGCCCATGCGCTGAACCTGCCGTTCAAGGACGCCGACAACGAGATCGAGGCCGCCGCCGGCCGGTCCATCCCCGACATCTTCGCCGAGATGGGCGAACCGGCCTTCCGCGAGGGCGAGCGCCGGGTGATCGCGCGACTGCTCGATGACCCGCCCCATGTGCTCGCCACCGGCGGCGGCGCCTTCATGAACGACGAGACCCGCGCCCTCATCAAGGAGCGCTCCATCTCGGTCTGGCTGAAGGCCGACCTCGACGTTCTCGCCCGCCGCGTCGGTCGCAAGGACACCCGCCCCCTGCTTTCGGGCAAGGACCCGCTGGTCGTGCTCGGCGAACTGGCCGAGAAGCGCTACCCCGTCTACGCCCAGGCCGACCTCATGGTCGAAACCGGCGACACCGCGCACCATATCGCAGTGGCCCAGGTCATCGGCGCCTTGAGCGCCTATCTGCAGGAACAACAGGCATGAGCCGCACCGTCCGCGTCGGGCTGGATGATCGCGCCTACGACGTCGTGGTCGGGCAGGGCCTGCTGGAGAACGCCGGGACCCTAGTGGCGCCGTTCCTGAAGCGCGGCCGCACCGCCATTGTCAGCGACGCGACGGTCTGGGCTCTGCATGGAAAGACCCTGACCGCGGCCCTCGACGCCGCCGGCATCGCCGCCCAGGCCGTGATCGTGCCGCCGGGCGAACCGACCAAAAGCTGGGAGGGCCTCGCGGACGTCTCCTCGCGCCTCCTGGCCCTCGAGCTCGACCGCGGCGACCTGATCATCGCCTTCGGCGGCGGCGTGGTTGGCGACCTCGCGGGCTTCGCGGCCGCGATCTACAAGCGCGGCATCGACTTCATCCAGATCCCCACCACCCTTCTGGCCCAGGTCGACTCTTCGGTCGGCGGCAAGACCGCCATCGACACGCCCCAGGGCAAGAACCTGATCGGCGCCTTCCACCAGCCGCGCCTGGTCCTGGCCGACCTCGATGTGCTCTCGACCCTCTCGGACCGCGAGATGCGCGCCGGCTACGCGGAGGTCATCAAGTACGGTCTGCTGGGCGACTTCGACTTCTTCGAATGGCTTGAGGTCAACGCCGCCAAGGTCTTGGCCCGCGATCCCGACGCCCTCGCCTACGCCGTCGCCCGTTCGGTCGAAATGAAGGCCGAGATCGTCGCCGAGGACGAGAAGGAGGCCGGCCGCCGCGCCCTGCTCAATCTCGGTCACACCTTCGGCCACGCCCTGGAAGCCGAGACGGGCTATGGCGAGGCCCTGCTGCACGGCGAGGCCGTGGCCGCGGGTTCGGCCCTGGCTTTCCGCTTTTCGGCGTCCCAAGGGCTGTGTCCGGCGCAGGACGCCCTGCGCGCCGTCGCCGCCATCGCCGCCGCCGGCCTGCCCACCCGTCTGCAGGATGTCGGCTCGGGCGCGTTCAACGCTGCGCCCCTCGTCCGTCACATGGGCCAGGACAAGAAGGCCGAGGGCGGCAAGCTCACCTTCATCCTCGCCCGCGCGCTCGGCGACGCATTCGTCGCCAAGGACGTCGACGCGGATGCGATCAGGGACTTCCTGGTTTCCGAAGGCGCCGCCGCCTAATCGCCATAATCGCGCGCCGAAAGTCGGGAACCAGACAGACGACTTGATCGAGTACAGTTGATGTATTTTCGTCGGGACCTGCGGTGAAGCCTCGCCTATATCGCGAACCTCGACTAACATCTGCCTAAGGTGGTGGGCTGCGCCCCGCCAAATTCGGAGCCTTTGACGTGACCGGACTGAGTGATCTCTCTGGCCTCCGTGTTCTGGTGGTCGAAGACGAAATGATGGTCTCGATGCTCATCGAGGACATGCTGGAGGATCTTGGCTGCAAGGTCGTCGGCCCCGCCTCGCGGCTGGAAGAGGCGATCGAACTCGCCAACACCGCCGAACTGGACTGCGCGGTTCTCGACGTAAATCTCGGGGGCCAACCGATCTTCCCTCTCGCCGATCTCCTCCGCGCCAAGGGCGCTCCCTTCGCCTTCGCCACCGGCTACGGCGATGCGGGCCTGCGCGACGCCGACAAGGGCTCCCCTGTCCTGCAGAAGCCCTTCCGCGAAGGCGACCTCGCCCGCATCCTCAGCGAACTCCGCGCCAAGGCCAGCCCCGCGCCTTAGGGCGGCTGCGATGACCGACCAGCGGGATACGTTCGACGCGGTCGCCGCGGAGTACGACGCCGTGCGCCCGATCTATCCGGACGCTTTGTTCGACGATCTCGCGACCGTGGTGGGCGGCGCGGGCCAAAAGGTCCTGGAAGTCGGCTGTGGCAGCGGCCAGGCGACAGGGGGCCTCATTGATCGGCAATGGGACGTCGTGGCGGTCGATCCCGCCGCCGAGCTGCTCGCACTGGCGAAGACGAAATTCCCCGACCGCGCCAGATTCCACGTCGCGCGGTTCGAGACGTTCGAGCCTGAACCGGCGGCCTTCCGGCTCGTCGCATCCGCCCAGGCTTGGCACTGGATCGACCCGGCCGTCAGCTTTCCGAAGGCCGCCTCCGCCCTGCAACCGGGTGGCTGGCTGGCGGTCTTCGGACATGTTCCCCTGTCGCCGCCGGCCGACGTGCTGGAGCGGCTGGCGCCGATCTACGCCCAGATCGCCCCGGACCTTTGGCGCCCGCCGCCCCAGGCCTGGTACCTGCCGGAAGGCCCGGTTCGCGAGCTCTTCGACGCCTCCGGCCTCTTCGAGCCGGTCGTTCACCAGGCCTACGTCTGGTCCGAACGGACTTCGCCCGCGACCTTCGTCCAAGGCCTGAGGACGCGCTCCGACTACAATGTTCTGCCCGTATCCCGGCGCGAGGCCCTCCTCGAAGCGGTCGAGAAGGCGCTCGCGCCGATCGAGGCGTTCCAGATCCAGAACGAGACCCATCTCTACCGCGCCCGCCTGAAACAGACCTAGCAAGGCCAAACCAGATGCTCCCCATTTGGGGGAGCTGTCGGCGAAGCCGACTGAGGGGGCCTCGCCGTCAGGCGAGGGCGCAACGCCTGCGGCGCCCCCTCCGTCTCGTCGCTATGCGCCGATCCACCTCCCCCAGCGGGGAGGATTTCGTTCCCTAACTTCCCAGCGCCACCAGCCCTTCCAGCACCTTGGCCGGCGTCATCGGATAGTCCCGCAGGCGCACGCCGCTGGCGTTGTAGATGGCGTTGGCGATGGCCGCGCCTGCGCCGGAAATGCCCAGCTCGCCGACGCCCTTGATCCCCATCGGATTGGCCTTGTCGTCCGCCTCGTCGAGGAAGATCGAGTCCAGCTCGACGATGTCGCCATGCACCGGGACCAGATAGCTCGCCATGTCCTGATTGATCAGCGAGCCGAAGCGCGGATCCACCAGATTGGCCTCGGTCAGCGCCGTGCCCACGCCCCAGATCATCCCGCCGGTGATCTGGCTCTTGGCGGTCTTGGCGTTGAGTATCCGGCCGGCCGCGAACACGCCGAACATCCGCCGCAGGCGGACCTCGCCCGTCACCGTGTCCACGCCCACCTCGGCGAAATGGGCGCCGTAGGTGTGCTGGGAATAGTCCCGCGCATCGGCGGCGGGCGTGATCGAGCCCTCCACATAGACGCCCTCGGGCTGGGCGCGCGCCACCAGGGCGGCCAGGGTCTCGCTCCGGTTCTCGATAGCGATGTTGCCGTTCTCGAAGGTCACGAACTCGGCCGGCCCGCCATAGAGCGGCGAACGCGGATCTCCCACCGCCAGCTCGGTCAGCGCCTTGCGCAGGTTCATGGCCGCGTCGAAGGCCGCAGAGCCCGCCGTCGCCGCCCCGAACTGCCCGCCCGAGCCCGGCGCCGGCGGGAAGTCTGAATCGCCGATCTCCACCCGCACCTGGTCCAGCGGTGCCCCCATGGTCTCGGCCGCGATCTGGGCCAGGATCGTGTAGGTGCCGGTGCCGATGTCGGTCATCCCCTGGCGCAGGGTGATCGTCCCGTCGGCGTCGATGCGGATGCCCGCCTTGGCCGGCAGCAGGAAGTTGCCGCGGATGGCCGCGGCCATGCCCATGCCCACCAGCCAGCGCCCGTCGCGCACCTGGCCCGGTTGCGGATTGCGCCGCTCCCAGCCAAAGCGCTGGGCCCCTTCGGTCATGCAGCGCACCAGCTGCCGGATCGAGAAGGGCTTGCCCGTCTCCGGGTCCTTTTCCGGCTCGTTGCGGATGCGCAGCTCGATTGGATCGAGGCCCAGCCGCTCGGCCAGTTCGTCCATCGCGCATTCCAGGCTCAGCATGCCCGACGCCTCGCCGGGGGCCCGCATCGGCCCGGCGTGCGGCAGGTCCATCTTCACCAGCCGGTGCCCGGTCAGGCGGTTGGGCGCCGCATAAAGGCTG
>JAEXKM010000100.1 GCA_023445705.1 Pseudomonadota bacterium | reverse complement strand
CGGTGTTCGCCTTCGTCGGCGGCCGCCCGGTGGACGGGTTCATGGGCGCCCTGCCCGACAGCCAGGTGAAGCAGTTCATCGACCGCATCGCCGGCCAGGCGCCGGCCAACGAGGTGGACGAGTTGCTGGCCATGGCCAAGGAGTCGCTGGACGTGGGCGACGTGGGCGGCGCGGCCCAGGCCTACGCCCAGGTGCTGCAGGCCGAGCCCGACAATGTGAAGGCGATCGGCGGGCTGGCCCGCTGCTACCTGATGGGCGGCGACCGGGAGCGGGCCGCCGAGATCGCCGGCATGGCGCCGGACGAAGCCAAGGACGCCGACCTCGACAGCGTGCGGGCCGCTCTGGCCCTGGCCGAAGAAGGCCCCAGCGAGACCGGCGAGTTCGAGCAGCGCCTGGCCAAGGACGCCGACGACCACGAGGCGCGCTTCGAGATCGCCAAGGCCCTGGCCGCGCGCGGCGCCTGGGCCGACGCCAGCGACCATCTGCTGACCATCATCGAGCGTGACCGCGCCTGGAACGACGAGGCGGCGCGCAAGCAGCTCCTGACCATCTTCGAGGCGGCGGGCGCGGGCTCCGACATTACACGGGCCGGACGCAGGCGGCTGTCGTCGATCCTGTTCTCATAGGCGAGGAGGAAGCATGCCGGCCGCCGTCTTCCGCAGAGCTTCCGACCTTCCCCAGGTCATTCCGGTGTTCCCGCTGGACGGGGCGCTGCTGCTGCCCGGCGGCGACCTGCCGCTGCAAATCTTCGAGCCGCGCTACCTCAACATGACCGACGACGCCATGGCCGGCGACCGGATGATCGGCATGGTGCAGACGCGAGGCCCGGGCGACCGGACGCGGCCCAACCTGGCCGGCGTCGGCTGCGTGGGCCGGATCACCAGTTTCTCGGAGACCTCGGACGGGCGCTACCTGATCACCCTGACCGGGGTGTGCCGGTTCGTGGTGAAGGAGGAGCTGTCGGTCACCACGCCCTATCGCCAGGTGCGGGCCGATTTCGAGCCCTACGCCGACGACCTGTCGGTGGAGGCCGCCGACATCCCGGCCTTCGACCGTCGGCGGTTCGCTGGCGCGCTGAAGCGCTATCTGAACCGGCGGGAACTGGACATCGACTGGGAGACCGCCGAGAGCGCGCCCCTGGAGAGCTTGGTCACGAGCCTTTCGATGGGGCTGCCCTTCGATCCGCCCGAGAAGCAGGCGCTGCTGGAGGCGCCGACCGTGGCGGACCGCTGCGACGCCCTGACGGCCCTGCTGGAGATCGACAGCCTCGGCGCCGACGATGACGGACCGCAATCGATCCAGTAGAAGCCTCGCATGACCGACGTTTCCGTTCCCCTGTCCATCACCGCCGAGATCGATCCGCGCCTGCTGGAGATCCTGGTCTGCCCCGTGACGCACGGGCCGCTGGTCTATGACCGCGAGGCCGGCGAACTGCTGAGCAAGGGCGCCAAGCTCGCCTATCCGATCCGGGACGGCGTGCCGATCATGCTGCCGGAAGAGGCGCGGGCGCTCGACTAGAGCGCTTCGCCCCTGAGCAGGCGGGGCAGGTCGCCGGCCGCGCCGCCGGCGTCGGCCATGAAGAACCGCCGCGCTGGGCCGATCTGGTTCACCGCCGCCATGCCGACGCCGCGCGCCAGGCGCAGGACCGGATTGTCGTTGGAGAACAGGCGGGTGAAGACGTCGGTGGCCGCGGCCAGCATGACGTTGTCGAAGTTGCGCCAGCGGGCGTAGCGCTCCAGCACCAGTTCCGAGCCGATGTCTTCGCCCAGGCGGGCGGCCTCCACGAGGATTTCGGCCAGGGCCGCCGCGCCCTTGAGCCCGAGGTTCAGGCCCTGGCCGGCGATCGGGTGGATGCCGTGGGCGGCGTCGCCCAGCAGGGCCACGCGCGGGCCGCACAGGCGCTCTGCGAGCTGCAGGGACAGCGGATAGGTGAAGACCGGCCCCTGAAGCGTCGCCGTTCCCAGGAACTCTCCGAACCGACGTTGCAGGTGCGCGTGGAAGGCGGCGGGCGAGGCGGCCTTGAGCGCCGCGGCCTTGGGCCGGCTCTCGGTCCAGACCAGGCTGGCGCGATCCTCGGTCAGCGGCAGGATGGCGAACGGGCCGCCGGGCAGGAAGTACTCGTGGGCGACGCCCTCATGGCCCCGCTCCAGCTTCACGGTCGCGACCACGCCGGTCTGCGGATAGTCCCAGCCGATGACGCCGATGCCGGCCTCGCGCCGGACGACCGATCCGCGGCCCTCGGCGCCGATCACCAGGGGTGCGGCCAGGGTGCGGCCATCCTCGAGCTGGACCTTCGCCGCGCCGGTCTCGAACGCGACGGCGGCGACCTTGGCCGGGGCCTCGACCCGGATCTTCGCCCGGCCGACGCCGGCGGCCAGGGCGGCGCGGGTGCGGCGGTTTTCCAGCATGTAGCCCAGCGGCTCGCCGGCCGTGCGATCGGCGATCTCGGCCGAATCGAACCGCAGGTAGAAGGGGCTCGGCTTGCGGGCCGCAGCGCCGGGCGAGAAGCCGTCGGTGACCAGGATCTGCTCGATCCGCTGGGCGAAGGGCTCGATCTCGGCGGCCAGGCCCAGGGTCCGCCACTGGCGGAACGAGGCGAAGGCGATGGCCGAGGCGCGGCCATCGAAGGTCGGGGCGAGTTGGTCGTCGAAGACGATGGGGTCGATCAGCAGCGGCTCCAGACCCGCGCTCTTGAGGGCCAGGGCCAGGGTGGCGCCGGCCATGCCGGCGCCGGCGATGATCACGTCCGCATCGAATGTCTGAGCCATGCGGGGATATGCCGACGAAAGGCCTGCAAGGTCCAGGGCGAAGGTGTCCTCGCTCTTCATGGTTGTCCTCCGCCCGTTTTGCAGGTCATGCTGGAGCGAGCTTCTGGGAGGAGGCGCCATGATTGCTGTCGCGGCGATAAAGACCGGCAGGACTCGAAACGAGGGATTGGGCGAGAAGGTGGGGCTCGCCTTCTTTCTCTTCATG
>JAEXKM010000036.1 GCA_023445705.1 Pseudomonadota bacterium | reverse complement strand
GTACCTGGCCGTGCAGGCCCGGGTCGGCTCGTTGAAGGGCCCGATCCTCTGCCTGGTTGGTCCCCCGGGCGTAGGTAAGACCTCGCTGGGCAAGTCGATCGCCGAGGCGACCGGGCGCGAGTTCGTGCGCGTGTCCCTGGGCGGCGTGCGCGACGAGGCCGAGATCCGCGGTCACCGCCGGACCTACATCGGCTCCATGCCGGGCAAGATCATCCAGTCGATGAAGAAGGCCAAGTCCACCAACGCCTTCTTCCTGCTGGACGAGATCGACAAGATGGGCTCGGACTACCGGGGCGACCCGGCCTCGGCCCTGCTCGAGGTGCTGGACCCGGCGCAAAACTCGACGTTCGGCGACCACTATCTGGAAGTCGACTACGACCTGTCGCCGGTGATGTTCGTGACCACGGCCAACAGCCTGAACATGCCTCAGCCGCTGCTGGACCGCATGGAGATCATCCGCATCCCCGGTTACACCGAGGATGAGAAGGTCGAGATCGCCAAGCGTCACATCCTGCCCAAGCAGACCAAGGACCATGGTCTGACCCCGGCGGAGTTCGTCGTTCCGGACGAGACCATCCGCGACCTGATCCGCTACTACACCCGGGAAGCCGGCGTCCGCTCGCTTGAGCGGGAGCTGGGCGCCCTGGCGCGCAAGACGGTGCGTGACCTCGACCGCGAACATGTGGCTTCGATCACGATCGACGCCGAGCGGCTGGCCAAGTACGCGGGTGTGCAGAAGTATCGCTACGGCGAGACGGACGCCGAGGACCAGGTCGGCATCATCACGGGCCTCGCCTACACCGAGTTCGGTGGCGACATCCTGACCATCGAAGCGGTCAAGATGCCGGGCAAGGGCCGCATGTCCATCACGGGCAACCTGAAGGACGTGATGAAGGAGTCCATCCAGGCCGCGGCGAGCTATGTCCGCAGCCGGGCGACGCACTTCGGCATCGAGCCGCCGGTCTTCGAGAAGACCGATGTGCACATCCACGTGCCGGACGGCGCCACGCCGAAGGACGGTCCGTCCGCCGGCGCGGCCATGGCCACGGCGATCGTCTCGGTCCTGACGGGCATTCCGATCCGCAAAGATATCGCCATGACCGGCGAGGTCACCCTGCGTGGCCGGGTCACCGCCATCGGCGGCCTGAAGGAGAAGCTGCTCGCGGCGCTCCGCTCGGGCGTCAAGACGGTGCTCATCCCGCAGGAGAACGTGAAGGATCTGGCGGACATCCCGGACAACGTGAAGTCGGCGCTCGAGATCGTGCCGGTTTCCAACGTTGACGAGGTGCTCGCAAGGGCCCTTACCGAGCCGCTGTCGCCTATCGAATGGAACCCCGCTGACCAGCCGGCGGTCTCGGTTCCGGCCGATGACGGCGCCGACGAGGCGATGATCACCCACTAATCAGTGGAAAAAAGACATAAAATCTGGCGGCGCGGGGTCTTCCCGCGCCGCCTTTGTTTGACGGGCGAAAAAGGGCGCCCATAATCGCGCAACGCGAAGCAGCCTCGCGCATCCGCGAGAGGGCCGCGGTTTGAAATAACGGGCTGGGAGAGACAAGAATGACCAAGGCCGAACTCGTCACGGCGATCGCCGACAAGGCGGGTCTCAATAAGGCGCAGGCGAAAGACGCTCTCGAGGCGTTTATCGACAGCGTCACGGCGTCGCTGAAGGCCGGGCAGGAAGTGCGGCTCGTCGGTTTCGGCAGCTTTGTTCCGGTGACCCGTGCGGCGGGCACGGCGCGCAATCCGCGTACGGGCGAAACGGTCAATCGTCCGGCCTCGAAGACGGCGCGTTTCCGGGTTGGCGAGGGCCTGAAGGGCTCGCTGAACTAAGCGGCCTCACGACAGTTTTGCGAGGGCGGCCTCCGGAGGCGGGGGTCGCCTTTTTGCCTATTTATGGGGCGGCTAGCTCAGTTGGTCAGAGCACCTGGTTTACACCCAGGGGGTCGGGGGTTCGAGCCCCTCGCCGCCCACCATCCTGCTTCGCTCCTCGGAGCTTCGCAGGACGAGGCCGGGTCTTTCATTCGAAGCAGGATGCCCTCCGAAGCCTCGGCGTAGGAGGCCCCAAAGTCGCAGAGGCCGCTTGTTCTACGTGTATCTGCTGGAAAGCATCGGCCAGCCTGGTCGGCGCTACGTCGGCGTCACCGGCGATCTAAAGGCTCGCTTGGCGGCGCATAACGCCGGGCGATCGCAACACACGTCGAAATACGCACCTTGGCGCGTCGCCACTTATCTGGCGTTTTCAGAAGAGGGGCGGGCTAGGGCGTTCGAGCGGTATCTGAAGTCGGGCTCGGGGCACGCCTTCGCCCAAAAACGCTTCTGGTCTTGACGATGCGCCACCGCCCCCTCGGCCAAACGGGAATGACGGTCTCGGAGATCGGTTTCGGCTGCGCCAGCTGGTGGGGGCAGAAGCGCTTCGACGAGCGCGAGGCTGTGGCCCTCGTCCATGCGGCCATGGATGGCGGCGTAACCTTCTTCGACACCGGCGCGGCCTATTCGGGCGGAGAGGCCGAACCCCGGCTGGGGCGGGCGTTGCGGGGCCGCGACCTGGACAGCCTGGTGATCGCCACTAAGGCGGGCACCTATCATGATGGCCGCCGCGTCGTGCGCGACTTCCGTCCGGAAGCGGTGGAGGCCAGCGTCGAGCGCAGTCTGCGCCGGTTGGGTCTGGAGACGCTGCCGCTGCTTCAGTTGCATGGTCCGGCAATCGCCGACCTCACGCCGGAGATGCTCGAACGTCTGACCGGCTTGAAGCGCCGCGGACTGGTGCGGGCGCTGGGCGCTAACAGCTTCGATCCGGCGGTGATCGACCACATCGTCAGCCTTCCGGAATTCGATGTCGTGATGATCGACTACAATGTCCTGCGGCCCGAGCGTCAGCCGCTGGTGGCCCGCGCCGCGGCGGCGGGGAAGGGCGTCCTGGCCGGCATGGCGCTCGCCATGGGCCACGCCAACCGCCAGATCCTGCGGCTCGGCTCGCCGCGAGACATCTGGTACGCGCTGCGCGCCCTGAAGAACCACCGCGCCGACATCGGGAAGGGCGCGCATTTCGGCTTCCTATCGCACCTAGATGACATGACCGCCTCGCAGGCGGCGCTAGCCTATGTGCTGGAAAACGGCGCCATCTCCTGCGCCGTCGTCGGCACGACGCGAATGGCGCACCTGCAGGAAAACCTGACGGCCTCGGGCCTGCGCCTGAGCGAACACACAAGAACCCTTATCGAGAAGGCGCAGGGTCTGGATGCACGCCAGGGGTGACGCCAGGGCGCCCTTTTCCTCTCTCTCCAGAAGCGTAATCTGCCGGAAAATAAAGATAACCTAGGGCGGAGACGAGTTATGGCCGTGGATCTCGGGCCTCTGGACCAGGCGTTGGAGGTGGCGCACCTGCCGGCGCTGTCGGCGGCGCTCGTGCACCTCACTGGTGATCGCAGTTGGCTAAGGCCCGAGTGGCGGCCGATGTACACCCCGCTGTCGCGCGGCGAGACCGGCGTATCTCCGGAAGAGCAGGCCAAGATGCGTGCGGCGGCCAAGGCGGCCCTGACAGACTACTTCACTGGCAAACGACCCATGGCGGCGACCCCGGGACCTGAATTGGTCCGGGAGATGATGAGCTTCGTCGCCGGGGCCGACATCCCCGACGGTTACGGCGAGTTTCTGACTGACGAACTGGCGTTGGACGGTCATTCCAGCAAGGACCCGAACTGGTCGGAGGCCGTCCGCGGCGCTGCAAGACGGCTCCACGTCCTGGTCGTCGGCGCAGGCATGTCAGGGCTGCTGACGGCTCTACGCCTGGAGCAGGCGGGCGTGCCGTTCGAGGTGGTCGAAAAGAATGCAGACGTCGGCGGCACCTGGCTGGAGAACAGCTATCCCGGCTGTCGGGTGGATTCCTCGAACCACATCTACTCGTACAGCTTCGAACCCAACCACTCCTGGCCCCAGCACTTCTCCACCCAGCCGGTGCTGCTGGACTATTTCCGAGGCGTTGCAGCCCGTCACGACCTGAAAAAGCACGTCCGCTTCGGAACGGCTGTCGAGGAGATGATCTGGGACGACAAGCGCGGTGTCTGGAAGGTGCGCCTTCGGACCGCCGACGGCGTCGAGCACGTGGAAGCCAATGCGGTCGTCACCGCTGTCGGCCAGCTCAATCGACCGCGCTATCCGGATATCAAGGGGCGCGAACGTTTCGCCGGACCAGCTTTCCATTCCGCTGAATGGCGGCACGATGTCGATCTGACGGGAAAGCGGGTCGCGGTCATCGGGACCGGCGCCAGCGCCTATCAGTTCGTTCCCGAGATCGCCGGCAAGGTCGGGAGCTTGACCGTCTTCCAGCGTACGCCGCCATGGGGCTTCCCGGTCGCGCACTATCACGAGGACGTCCCCGAGGGGATGAACTGGCTGATGGAGCATGTGCCGTTCTACGACAAATGGTACCGCTTCTGGATGTTCTGGATGGTGACCGACGGGCTGCTGCCCATGGTCACGGTCGATCCGGCCTGGCAGGGGCCAGCCACCGCTGTCAGCGAGCTGAACTTCGGTTTCAGGGAAATGATCGCCGCGGCCATCGCCGCCCAGGCGCCCGACCGGCCGGACTTGGTGGAGAAGGTGATCCCCACCTATCCGATCGGCGGCAAGCGCTCCTTGCTGGACAACGGCGTGTGGATGGCCGCCCTGCAGCGCGACAATGTCGAGCTGGTGACCGATCCGATCCGCGAGATCACCGAGGACGGTGTCCTCACCGCCGATGGGACAGCGCGGCAGTTCGACGTCATCATCTACGGCACCGGCTTCTACGCTTCGCGCTTCCTGTGGCCCATGAAGATCAAGGGCCGGGGCGGGGCTGACCTGCATGAAACGTGGAACGGCGACGCCAGGGCCTATCTAGGCATGACGGTCCCGAAC
>JAEXKM010000019.1 GCA_023445705.1 Pseudomonadota bacterium | reverse complement strand
GTCCCTGACCCCGGCTCGCCCGGCTCCGCCGCCGCGCCCGCAGGCCATGCAGACCGTGACCCGGACGACCGTGGCCGGAAAGGTCGTGGACGCCGAGGGGCCAGCCAAGGACTACACCGTCAAGGGCGGCGACAATCTCGACGCCATCGCCCGCACGCTGGGCACCACCCGCAAGCAATTGGCCGACGACAACGACCTGAAGGCGCCTTACGCGCTGCGTCCGGGGCAGGTGCTCAAAGGGCCGGCCAGCGCAAAGGCCAAGGCCTATGTGGTCGGGTCAGGCGACACCCTCTACGCCATCGCCGGCCGTTTCAGCGTCAGCGCCGCGGCCATCGCCGAGGCCAACGACCGTGACGTTCACGCCCCGCTGTCGGTGGGCCAACGCCTGCTGCTGCCAGAAGGCTTCAAGGACAAGGGGCCGACGGTCGTCCGCACCCAGGTTCCGGTCGCCGGCGGCCCCGCGGACGAGCCTTCGCCGCCGCCGTTCCGTCCGGAGCCGCCGCGTTCCGAACCGCCGCGCATGACGCAGCCGGCCCCGCCGTCGCCGCAGGATGAAGAGCCTGCCCGTCCGACCGTGCGCATGCGCGTCACCGGAAAGGTGGTGGAAACGACCGGCAAGCCGCAGTCCTACAAGGTCAAGAAGGGCGACAATCTCGACGCCATCGCGCGGACGCTCGACACGAACCGCAAGCAACTGGCCGACGACAACAACCTGAAGGCGCCTTACGGCCTCCAGCCCGGCCAGACCCTCAAGGGACCGCCGACCAAGGCCAAGGCCTATGTCGCCGGACCCGACGACACCATGGCCCTGATCGCGCGCCGGTTCGGCGTTACTCAGAAGGCTCTGGCTGAGGCCAATGGCCTGAAGGTCGGCGCAACCATCCGTCCGGGACGTCAGGTGATCCTGCCGGACGGCTATCGCGACCGCGGCGCGATCCGCGAGGAGGTGGCGCCGCCGCGTCCGCGTCCCACCCCGCCGCCGCCCGTCTCGACGCCGCCGTCGACGCCGGTCCCCGTTCCCACGCCGCCGCCTTCGACCAGCAACTATCCGAAGCCTACGCCTACGCCGCCGGCTCCCAGCCGTCCGTCCGCCAGCGCGCCGCCGGTCGTCAATCCGCCGCCGGCCGCAGGAACGCCCACCGACGCGCAGATTTCCAGCTTCGGCCGCGGCCGGTTCATCTGGCCGCTCCAGGGCGAGGTGATCTCGGGTTTCGGGCCGAAGGGCACCGGCCAGCGCAACGACGGGGTCAACGTCCGCACCTCGGCCGGAACCGCCGTCCGCTCGGCGGCTGCTGGGGACGTCGTCTATGCCGGCGACCAGGTGCCCGGCTTCGGCAACCTCGTGCTGATCAAGCACACCGACGGCTGGGTTACGGCCTATGGCCACCTGTCCCGCGTCGATGTGAAGATGCAGCAGAAGGTCGTGCAGGGGCAGCAGATCGGCCAGGCTGGCTCGACCGGCGGCGTCTCCGAACCGCAGCTCCATTTCGAGGTCCGCTACGCGCCGACGCCGCAGGATCGCGCGCGTCCGATCGACCCGTTGCTGGTGCTGCCGAAATAGGAAAAGGAGCACGCGCCGGGAGCCGACGCTCCGGCGCGCGCCGTCTTACACGGGCAGGCGCTTGCCTTGCTCGCCCGCCAGGTCGCGAATGAACTGATAGGCGACGCGGCCTGAACGGGATCCGCGCAGTTGCGCCCACTGCAGGGCCCGACGTTCCAGTTCCGGGTCCGTCAGTTCGTACCGCTCGGCATAGGCCTTGATCGCGGCCAGATAGGTCGCCTGGTCCATGGGCGGGAAGCCGATCCACAGGCCGAAGCGGTCCGAGACGCTGACCTCTTCCTCGGCGTCTTCCGCCGAGGCCACCAGCCCGCGATCTTCCGTATTGGTCCGCGGCATCAGGTGCCGGCGGTTGGAGGTGGCCACGAACAGCACGTTTTCCGGCGGCCCGGAGACGCCGCCTTCCAGCGCCGACTTCAGCGCCTTGGCCGCAGCTGCGCCCTCTTCGAACGAGAGATCGTCGCACAGCACCAGGAATCGCTCGGGCCGGTCCCGCAGCTCGTCGAACAGCACGGGCAGGGCGGTCACTTGGTCGCGATCGACCTCGACCAGCTTCAACTCGGGCCATTCCCTCACGGCCTCCATGAAGGCGGCCTTGGTCAGGGTGCTCTTGCCGGTGCCCCGCACGCCCCACAGCAGCACGTGGTTCGAGGGAAGCTGCCTTGCGAAACGGGAGAGGTTCTCGACGAAACGTTCCTTCTGGCGCTCGATCCCCAGCAGAGAATCGAGGGGAAGGGCGTAGTCGGGCGCCGGGTGAAAGGCGCCGCTTACGGGATCGTGACGAAAAAGTCGGGCGCCTACGAGCGACGGTTCGACCCTTGCAGGGGGAGCCAGGCGCTCAAGGGCCTCGGCGATACGGACGAGAACGGGTTTCAGCGTATCTTCCATGGCTGCGCTGCTTAGCGGCACGGCGCTTCCATTGCAAAACGAACACGCAGCGCATAGCTTCCGCCGACTTGAAAAACCGGGCCGTTAGGGTCCGACTATGAGCTTCGGAGCGCCATGTTCGCCACTCCCGCCTTCGCCCAGACCGCCGGAGCCGCCGCTGAAGGCGGCATGCAGGCCATGCTGATCCAGATGCTGCCGCTCGTCGGTCTCGTCGTGTTGTTCTATTTCCTGATGATCCGGCCGCAGCAGCGCCGGATGAAGCAGCACCAGCAGATGATCACCAACCTCAAGCGGAACGACACCGTCGTCCTGAACTCGGGCGTGATCGGCAAGGTCGTGCGCGTAGAGGACAAGGAAATTGGCCTCGAAATCGCCCAGGGCGTCACCATCAAGGTGGTGAAGGGCATGATCTCCGAGGTCCGCGTGCGCGGCGAACCTGCCCCCGCCAACGACGCCAAGGCCTAAAAGGCTCGACCGCACATGATGAATCTTTCGCGCTGGAAGGTGATCGCCGTCGTTTTCGCGGCGGTCTTCGGCGTGCTTTTCACCTTGCCGAACCTGCTGCCGCCCAATGTGCGCGACAGCCTTCCGGGCTTCATGCCCAAGCAGACCCTGAACCTGGGTCTCGATCTGCAAGGCGGATCGCACCTCCTGCTTGAGGTCGACACCGACGCACTCCGGCGCGAACGCCTGACCAATCTCCTCGAGGACGTTCGCACCCAACTTCGCGATGCGAACATCACCTTCTCCGAGTTGCGTCAGGTGAACGGTCAGGTGACCGTCCTCATCAACGACCCGGCCCAGGCCAACACCGCAGTCAACAAGCTGCGCGGTTCGGTCGGCGCGCCCACCGCCGGCGCGCCCGGCGGCAGCGGTGTCAGTATCGCCAACGAAGGCAACGGCCGTCTGCGCCTGTCGCTCTCGCAGGACGCCATGAACGCCGAGGCCGGTCGCGCGGTCGACCAGTCCATCGAAATCCTGCGCCGCCGGATCGACGAACTCGGCACCCGCGAGCCCACCATCGTCCGCCAGGGCGTGAACCGGATCGTGGTCCAGGCTCCCGGCGAAAGCGACCCGCAGCGCCTGCGCGACGTGATCGGGCAGACCGCCAAGCTGACCTTCCAGATGGTCGACGACACGGTCACGCCCGAGGACATCGCCGTTGGCCGCATCCCGCCCGGCTCGGTTGTCCTGCCCGGCGACGACGGGTCTGGACAGGCCTACGTCCTGCATCGCCGCGCCCTGGTGACCGGCGAAATGCTGACCGACGCTCAGCAGCAGTTCGACCAGCAGAGCGGCCAGCCGGTGGTCTCGTTCCGGTTCAACAGCCAGGGCGCCCGCCGCTTCGGCGACGCGACCGCTCAGAACATCGGCAAGCGCTTCGCCATCGTCCTGGACGACAAGGTGATCTCCGCCCCGGTGATCCAGAGCGCGATCACCGGCGGCAGTGGCCAGATCAGCGGTAACTTCACGCCGCAGAGCGCCAACGAGCTGGCGATTCTGCTGCGAGCCGGCGCCCTGCCGGCCCCGTTGAAGGTGGAACAACAATCGACCGTCGGCGCCGAGCTCGGGGCTGACGCAGTGCGCGCGGGCGTCATCTCGCTGCTCATCGGCGGCGTGGCGATCATCGTCTTCATCATCCTGGCCTATGGCCTGTTCGGCGTGTTCGCCGCGATCGCCCTGGTCGTGAACGTATTGCTGATCCTCGGGATCATGTCGTTCACACAGGCGACCCTGACCTTCCCGGGTATTGCAGGTCTGATCCTGACGCTCGCCGTAGCGGTCGACGCCAACGTGCTGATCTATGAGCGGATACGCGACGAGGCGCACGCCGGCCGAACACCCATATCCGCACTGGAGCACGGCTATTCCCGCGCCCTGGTCTCCATTCTCGACGCCAACATCACCAGCGCCATCTCCGCGCTGATCATGTTCCAGTTCGGCTCCGGACCCATCCGTGGCTTTGCCTGGACGCTGCTGATCGGGGTCGTCACCTCGGTGTTCACGGCTGTCGTCATCACCCAAGTGCTCATCGGCTGGTGGTTCAGGACCACCCGGCCGAAGGCCCTGCCGATCGTATAGGGTTCAGAATATGTGGCCTCTGATCCGTATTCTGCCGCGTGAGTTTCACTTCAACTTCGTGCGGCTGGCGCCCTATGCGGCGATCTTTTCGGCGATCCTCATCGTCCTTTCTGGCGTGTCCTTCTTCACCAAGGGCCTGAACCTGGGCATCGACTTCATCGGCGGTTCGATGATCGAGGTGCAGACCAAGGGTCCTGCCGACATCGGCGCGCTGCGCACGACTATGATGCGGGTCGGCGGCGAAGACGCGCAGGTCCAGCAACTGGGCGCACCCAATGGCGCCATGTTGCGCTTTCGCACCGCCGAGGGCGTGAACCCCGTCGACGGCGCCGAGCGCATCAAGACCGAGCTGACCAAGACCTTCCCGGGCATCACCTTCAAGAAGGTCGAGGTCGTTGGGCCGAAGGTCTCGGGCGAACTGATGCGTGGGGGCTTCATGGCCCTCGGCGTCGCGGTCTTCCTGATGCTTCTCTACATCTGGTTCCGCTTCCAACTGCAGTTCGGCTTCGGCGCCGTGGTCGGCGTCTTCCACGACGTGCTGCTGACCCTGGGCATGCTGTCGGTCACCCATCTCGAGTTTTCGATGACCTCCATCGCAGCGCTGCTGACGGTGATCGGCTATTCGATGAACGAGAAGGTCATCACCTTCGACCGACTTCGCGAGAACCTGCGCAAGTACAAGACCGCGCCCTTGGGCGAGGTCATCAACCGTTCCGAGAACGAGCGTCTGTCGCGGACCTTGATCACCGGCTCGACCGCGATCCTGGCCCTGTCGGGCGCGGTGTTCTTCGGCGGACCGGTGCTGCTGCCGCTGGTCATCACCATGGTGTTCGGCATCGTCGTCGGCACCTATTCGTCGATTTATGTCGCTCTGCCGATCATCCTGCTGTGGGGCGTGAAGCGTGGGGACGAGCCGGCTGAGCCGCTGAAGCCGGCGGCGGCCTAGTGGCCCGCGACGCGCCGCAAATCGAGACCTACGGAGACGGCGGCTTCCGCCTCTCCACCGGTCGCCACGAAGGCTCGCTCCTGATCCTCCAGGATCAGGCGCTGGCCTGGCCGGTGCGCTCGATGGCCGATCTGGCGCCTGAGCATTTCGCCAAGGTGATCGAGGCGGGCAGGGGAGAGGTCGAGTTCGTCCTGCTGGGCGCCGGCGCCTCCAACGCCCTGCCGCCCAGGCCGGTCCGCGAGGCGCTGCAGCGCGTCGGCATCGGGCTGGAGTTCATGGACACCGCCTCGGCCTGCCAGTTCTACAACATCCTCACGGCGGACGGCCGCAAGCTGGCCGCGGCGCTCATCGCTGTCTAGCGTTCCTCGCAAATCTTCCCGTACCCTCGTTACATAACGTTGGAATCGGGAGGGGAGTTACGTGCAAGGACTGCTGTCGAATTTCCGAAACACAATGATCGTGAGTTTCATCCTCGCGCTCATCATGGTCGGCGGATACCTCAGCCATAATGGCGGGGCCGATGTGATCTTCTGGCAAGCCGCATTCAGGTGGCTCCATGCCTTCTTCGGCATCCTGTGGGTCGGGTTGCTCTACTACTTCAACTTCGTCCAGATCCGGAAAATGCCTGACATCCCCGCCGAGCTGAAGCCGGCGATATCCAGGTACATCGCCCCCGAGGCGCTGTTCTGGTTTCGCTACGCTGCGCTCGCCACCTGGATCATGGGCGTCATTCTGGCCTGGAGCCGCGGCTACCTCGTCGACGCCTTCGCCCTCGGTCTGACTAGCGGCAATCCACAGCACACCTTCATCGGCGTGGGCATGTGGCTGGCGACAGTCATGTTCTTCAACGTCTGGGCCTTCATCTGGCCGAACCAGAAGATCGCGCTGGGCATGGTCGAGGCCGATGCAGACGGCAAGGCCAAGGCGGCCAAGCTGGCCATGCTGTTTTCGCGGACCAACACCCTGCTGTCGGTGCCAATGCTGGTCACCATGACCATGAACCAGACGATCTTCGGCTGAGCGTGGAACTCTTGGCGGTTTTGTCCGGCCGAGCGTGCCCTGGACGCCGAACCCGGCTATGATCGCAAGGCCCGCCGCTTGGCGGGCCTTTTTCGTTGCAGTGATGTCCGAACCTGAAGCCTCCGACGACCTCGACGCCCAGACCCGCCGGCTGGATCCGGAGCGATGGCTGTCCAGCCGCTTCGTCTCCGACCCGGACAAGCGGGCCGACGTGGTGGCGATCTACGCCTATGACCACGAACTGGGCCGCGCGCCGAAGGTCGCCTCCAATCCCCTGCTGGGCGAGATCCGCCTGACCTGGTGGCGCGAGGTGCTGGACGAGGCCTATGGCGACGGTCCGGTTCGCCAACATCCCACCGCCCTGGCCCTGGCCCAGGCGATCGCACGGCGCGGCATCCCGCGTGAACCGCTCGAGGCGATGATCGACGCACGCTATCGCGAACTCGACCCGGCCCCGATGAACCTGGCCGACGCGCTGGAGTGGGCCGACGGAACCGGCGGCGCGGCGGCGCAGGCCGCGGCGCTCGTGCTCGACGCCAAGGCCGATCTCACGGCGGCGGGGCAGGCCGGCAAGGCCTGGGCCATCGGCCGTCTGATGGCGACGGCGGGCATGGAGGGCGAGGCTGCTCAAACGGCGTTGGCGCAGGCCCTGGGGACCGCGCGCGGAGTGTCCGTCGCGGCGTTCCCGGCCGTCGCGCACGCCACGCTGGCTCGCATCAGGGCCCAGGGGCGCCGGCCGAGTGACCTGGAAATGCGCCTGCGCCTGTTCCTGGCCGTGGCCAGGGGCAAGCTCTGAGGCCTATTCAGCCGCGGCCTTGACGCTCGTCCCGGCCCAGGTGTCCAGGTCCGCCAGGGCGCGCTCGCCCACCGCCAGCTTCTTGTTACGGCCGCGCTCCTTGGCCCCGATCCGGCTGCCGTCCTCGCGGCGCTTGGGGCCGGCGGCGTCCAGCGGCGGCAGCAGTCCGTAGTTGATGTTCATCGGCTGGAACGAGCCCTTGCCCGCATCGATGTGACCGCCGGTGATATGCCCGATCAAGGCGCCCAGGGCCGTGGTGGCGGGCGGCGGCTCGATCGCCGCGCCCAGGCGCTCGGCCGCTGCGAAACGCCCGGCCAGCAGGCCGACCGCCGCGCTTTCCACATAGCCCTCGACCCCGGTCACCTGGCCCGCGAAGCGCAGCCGCGGTTGGCTCTTCATGCGAAGTTGGGCATCGAGCAGCTTGGGGCTGTTGAGGAAGGTGTTCCGATGCAGGCCGCCCAGGCGCGCGAACACCGCCTTTTCCAGACCCGGGATGGTGCGGAAGATCTCGGTCTGGGCGCCGTGCTTCAGCTTGGTCTGGAAGCCGACCATGTTCCACAGCGTGCCCAGGGCGTTGTCCTGGCGAAGCTGGACGATGGCGTAGGCCTTCTCGTCCGGCTTGTGGGCGTTGGTCAGGCCAACAGGCTTCATCGGACCGTGGCGCAGGGTCTCGCGTCCGCGCTCGGCCATCACCTCGATCGGCAGACAGCCGTCGAAATAGGGGACGTTCTCCCAGTCCTTGAACTCGGACTTCGGGCCGGCCAGCAGGGCGTCGATGAAGGCCTCGTACTGCTCCTTGTCCATCGGGCAGTTGATGTAGGCGGCGGTCTCGCCGGACGGGCCCGCCTTGTCGTAGCGCGATTGTCGCCAGCAGACGTCCATGTCGATGGAATCGAAGTTCACGATCGGCGCGATGGCGTCGAAGAACGCGAGCTCGCCCTCGCCGGTCAGCTCAAGGATCGCCTCCGACAGCGCCGGGGAGGTGAGCGGGCCGGTCGCCACAATCACGCTGTCCCAGTCGGCCGGCGGCAGGCCGGCGATCTCTTCGCGTTCGATAGTGACCAGCGGATGGGCTTCCAGACGTGCGGTGACCGCCTGTGAGAAGCCTTCCCGGTCGACAGCCAGGGCGCCGCCCGCCGGCACCTGGTGCTCGTCGCCGCATCCCATGATGATCGAGCCCAGCTTGCGCATCTCGGCGTGCAGCAGGCCAACGGCGTTCCCCGTCCAGTCGTCCGCTCGGAACGAGTTCGAGCAGACCAGTTCGGCCAGGCCGTCGGTCTGGTGCGCGTCCGTCTTGCGGACCGGGCGCATCTCGTGAAGCACAACGGGGACGCCGGCCTGGGCGACTTGCCAAGCGGCTTCGGAACCGGCGAGGCCGCCGCCGACGATATGAACGGGTTTGATCGACATGCGTGACTAACTAGCAACGATCGCAAGACTTCGCGAGCTAGGCCTTGCGGGGCGTCGGGCCTACTACCAGAATCCGCAGCCAAACAGAGGCCGACTCGTTATTGCGACGTCAGGCCAGAGGAAAAAGATGAACGCGTTCTCGGCGACCGACGCCGCCTTCGAAGGTTTCCGGCTGACGCGCGAACGCCCAAGGGTCGTCCTCGTCTGGGCGGCGCTTTGCTTCCTGGTCAGCGTCTGCAGCGCGGTCTACCTGACCACCGTCGGCCGCGAGGCCGCCGCCTTGCTGGAAGCCGGCCCCAGCGACACGCCCGATCCGGCCGCTCTCGGTGAGATGATCGGTGTCCTGTTTCCGATGATGATCGTGGGGCTGCTGCTCCAGTGCGTCATGGCTGCAGCCG
>JAEXKM010000411.1 GCA_023445705.1 Pseudomonadota bacterium | reverse complement strand
GCGCTGGCCTTTGACGCAGCGGCTGGCCCGGGCGTGGGCGTATGCGCAGATCTTGACGCGGCCATCGCGGGCCGTTGGCTTGGCGACGAAACTCGGACCCGCCAGATCCTCACCAACCTACTGTCCAATGCGGTGAAGTTTACGAAGGCCGGCGAAATTCGGCTTACCGCGCGGGTGTTGGACGGCGGGGTGGAGCTCGCCGTCTCCGACAGCGGGATCGGCATCCCAGCCGATCGGTTGGAAAGCATCTTCGACTCCTATGAACAGGCCAGCGCCAGTACGGCCCGGGAGTTCGGCGGGACGGGCCTTGGCCTCGCCATAAGTCGGGAACTCGCCATGCTGATGGGAGGGCGTATCTGGGCGACAAGTGTTCTTGGCATTGGCAGCACCTTTCGACTGTGGCTGCCGCTCCCGTTTGAGGCCGATCCGTTGGAGGAGCCGGCGCCACCCAGTTCGACGGTGGTCGACTTTGAAAGCCTGCGGGTACTGGTCGCCGAAGATCACCCCGTGAACCAGGAGGTGATCCGGCTGATGTTGGAGCCGCTGGGGATCAAGCCGATCATCGCGGGCGACGGGCGGGCCGCGGTGGAGGCCTGGCGGCAGGCCGATTGGGACCTTGTCCTCATGGATATCCAAATGCCGGTGATGGACGGGTTGGAAGCTGTCGCACTCATCCGGGCCGAAGAAGCCCGCGCTGGGCGCCCGCCCACACCGGTGATCGCCCTCACAGCAAACGCGATGTCTCATCAGATCGAGGAGTACGTCGCTGCAGGGATGAGCGGCTGCGTGGCCAAGCCGCTGGAATTTGCGTTGCTGGTCGAAGCCATGAGCGCCGCCCTCGGAGGCGCGAGCGCCGCAGCAGGCAAGCATGTTCACGAGGCCGGGCCGGTCGGCGGCTAGGTCTTGGTGGCTGGTTGCGGGCCCTCGCTGGGGGCTTGATCAGGCGCCACGTCGGGCAGGGCTATCAAGCGCTCCAAACTTGCGGCTACAAGATCGATGTAGACCTCGCGTTCACGGCCCTCAAGCGCCTCACCGCGGATAAGCCGCTCAACCAGAAAACCGATGTACGTCCCTGCGAACACCCGAGCGCGCGCGTCGGCTGCCGGGCCATGCAGCCAGTTGCGGATGGGACCCAGGAAGCGCTCCTGAATGAGCACGTTGAGCAGCGGCGCGGTGCTGGGCGTTGTGGCCGCGCGCAGCAGGAATTGAAATCGGTCCGTCCGCGCTTCGTCGGCATGGGGACTGTCGGCCAGCATCACAGCAATCTCGCGCGAGATGGTCGCGCGATTCCACTCCCGGAGATCCTCGGCGCCGAACGACGCCTTCAGAGCGGCGACAAACAGCGCCTCTTTGCCTCCGAAGTAGCGCTTCACCAGTGCAACATCAGCGCCAGCCTCGCCAGCGATATCCCGCAGGGTGCAGTCATAGCCCGCCCGCGCAAATTGGCGCTTGGCCGCTTCGAGAATGGCCGCCCGGGTGGCCTCGGCGTCGCGCCGACGAAGCGGGCGGGCAAGCGCAGAAGGATCAGTCATTCCAATCTTCTACATCAAGCCGAGCCAGCGGTCAGGCCATGCCAGCGGCGGCTCGTAGGGCAGGCGGCCGAAGGGGCTGTCGCCGCCCTTCACGCTAAGTCAATCGACGTTGACATGTGAGCGATTGAGGAACACCGTCGTGGAAGAAGATCAAGAAACGAGGTGCGAGCTGCTGCTCATCCTTTCGGGCGGCCGACCGCGAACGGGAGGAACACCATGAACATTGCAGCCAAGATCCAGGCCGCTGACGCTGCCGCCGAGATCGCCGCCATGCCGCTTGAGCAGCTCAACCCCGCCAAGGTCTCTCGCTTCTACGACGACACGATCTGGCCGGTGTTCGAACGCCTGCGCCGCGAGGATCCAATCCACTTCACGCCCGACAGCGAGTACGGCCCATACTGGTCGATTACCAAGTGGACCGACATCATGGCGGTCGACACCAATCATGAAGCCTTCTCGTCCGCCGACGGCATCACGCTGATCAATCAGGAGGCCATGGCCGAACAGATCAAGATCATGGGAGAGCGGCGTCGCGGCGGCGCCGGGTTCATTACGATGGATGAGCCCCAGCACAGCTTTGCGCGCAAAGCGGTCAGTCCGACGCTGGCGCCGAGCAATCTGCACGCGATGGCTCCGCAAGTTCGTGAGCGGGCAGGTCAGATCCTCGACTCCCTGCCGATCGGCCAGGAGTTCGATTGGGTCGACCTGGTGTCGAAGGAACTGACGGCTATGACCCTGGCCACCCTGTTCGACTTCCCGTTCGAGCAGCGGCGAAAGCTGCCCTGGTGGTCCGACATGATCATGAATCAGCCCGGCCACGGCCCCGTTGAGACGTGGGAACAGAAGGGCGCGGCGATGTTCGAATGTTTCAACGCATTCCATGAACTCTGGAACGAGCGGGTCAATTCAGAGCCGCGCGGCGACTTGATCTCGATGCTGGCGCACAATCCGGCGACCCGGGACATGCCGATGGAGACCTACCAGGGCAACGTCATCCTGCTGATCGTCGGCGGCAACGACACCACCCGCAACACAATCTCGAGCAGCGTGCATGCGCTGAACCAAAATCCCGATCAATACGCCAAGCTGCGCGCCAACCCGGACCTGATCCTCTCGATGGTGTCCGAAACCATCCGGTGGCAGACTCCGCTGGCGCACATGGCCCGGGTCGCGACGCGCGACGTTGAGATGGGCGGCAAGACCATCAAGAAGGGCGACCGGGTGGCCATGTGGTACATCTCGGGCAATCGCGACGATGAGTTCATCGAGCGACCCAACGAATTCATCATCGACCGCGAGCGGCCCCGCCAGCACATGTCGTTCGGCTTCGGCGTCCATCGCTGTGTCGGCAACCGCGTGGCCGAGATGCAGCTGACCATCATCTGGGAAGAAATCCTCAAGCGCTTCCCTGAGATCAAAGTGGTCGGCGAACCGGTCCTGAACTGGTCGGCCTTCGTTCATGGCTACGAGACCTTGCCGGTGATCATCCCTTACCGGACCTAATGATTGACCTGTGCTGGGGGTGTGGGCCGGACGGTCAGCAACGTATGCTGGCCGTCCGCGACCCTTTAGAAGGTCGTACGCTGGGCGTTGAGCGCCGCGAGCGCGGCCAACCGATCAGCCTGCGGACACGTAGTTGGGGTAGTCGACGTAACCCTCGCCGCCGCCGCCATAATATGTATCCCGATCCGGCTTGGCCAAAGCCCAGCCCCGACGGAGGCGCTCCACCAGATCGGGATTGGCGATGAACGGCTGTCCAATGGCGGCAAGGTCAATCAGACCGGAAGCCACAAGCGGCTCGGCCCGTTCCTTGTCGAGACCGCCCGCCAGGATGATCGCGCCTGAGAAGCGCTCTCGAGCCTGGCGAAGGAACTGATCGTCGACCGCTCGGGCGCCGGCGCGCACGCCGGTGTCGCTGAAGTGTAAATAGCCGAGCTGCCGGCGCCCGAGTTCGGAGATCACGTGAAGGTAGGTCTCGGGATTGCCCTCATAGGGCGGCGCGCCGAGGAGGCTCGCATTCGGTGAGAGGCGCACGCCAAGCCGTTCTGGCCCAGTTACGGCCGCGATGGCGTCTACCACCTCAACCAGTAGCCGGGCGCGCGCCTCAAGAGAACCGCCGTACTGGTCAGACCGGTAATTGATCTTGGGGTTTAGGAACTGCTCGATCAGATAGCCGTGCGCGGCATGGACCTCGACGCCGTCGAAGCCCGCTGCGAGCGCCCGTTGGGCGGCCGAGGCGTAGTCCGCGACCACCCTAGAGACTTCAGAAGTGTCGAGAGCCCTTGGCGGGCTTGGCTGAACAAAGCCCACGCTGCCGTCATCGCGCCAAGCGTAGGCGAACACGCGATCACCCGCCGCGGGCTGGGTTGTAGAGCTTACCGGCTGGCGTCCATCTTCTTGTAGCGAGGTGTGCGACACGCGGCCGACATGCCAGAGCTGAGCGAAGATGCGTCCGCCGCCCTTATGGACGGCGTTCGTTGTCTGGCGCCAGCCGGCGACCTGCTCGTCAGTTGAGATGCCCGGCAGGAAGGCATAGCCGACCGCTTCGCGGGAAATCGGCACGCCTTCGCTCACGATCAATCCGGCGGTCGAGCGCTGAGCATAGTAGGCGGCGGTGAGCTCGTCGGCGCACTCGGTCTTGGCGCGCGAGCGCGTCATCGGGGCCATCACGATGCGGTTGGGGAGGGTAAGGCCCCCTAGTTGGAAATTGGAGAAGAGCGGCATGATCACCTCGCCGACGAGAAGGTGGCGCGCAATCTTGCTTGTCCGCAATCGCCACGCCGCCTATCGATGTTACGTAATGGGTATGCTATCTAACCGGATCGTAAAATCAATGGACGCGATCCGCGCGATGGAGCGGAGGACATGCAGGAGATGAGCGATGCGCAGGCAGCGCTGATGAGAGGCCGGGAGGCTGCCGCCATCGTCCCGGCGCGAATTGGAGACTAGGAGGTGGCGCGAACTGTCTGCCAGCACCGCCTCGAGGCCATTCTCACCGCGACGTCGAAGGTCGTCAAAGTGCGTGGAGCACAGGCATCCATGGCGGAGATAGCCCGGGAGGCGGGGGTCTCCAAACAGACCCTCTACAACCGATTTGGCTCGAAGGAAGCCCTTGTCCTGGCGCTCGCGACTCGCCGCCCAATGGCGATCGCGGCCACGCTCGAAGCGGCCGACAGCTTCGCCGATGTTGAAGCGACGCTCTACGCTTTCGCTCGGCTGCTGTTGCAAACATGCTTGGCTTCGGATGACGTCGCGATTACGCGCCTGGCGGCGGTCAACGTGGGGGCGGCCCCTGAGATGGCCACGGCGGTCTACGAAGCGGGCCCCAAGAAGGTTGTGAGGGCGCTGGAGGTCTTCATGGTGGCGGCGGATGCCGCAGGCCAGTTGAACTGCCCTGATCCCGGCCAAGCTGCCGAGTTCTTCGCGAGCATGGTGGTGGGAATGCGCCAGATCGATCGTCTGCTCGGCGCGACTCTAGAGTCACTAGAGCCGCAATTCGAACATGTGGCGCGCGAGGCGGCGCTGCGATTCGTGCGGGCATACGGGCCGGCCTAGGG
>JAEXKM010000445.1 GCA_023445705.1 Pseudomonadota bacterium | reverse complement strand
CGTCGACGCCCCGCCTGCGGATCTCGATTCTTCCAACGCCGACGAGGATGGCGACGGCGTCGCCGACGCTTCGGAGACGACGGGCGTCATCAGTTCGTACGGATCGGCGCCGGCCCTGCAGATTGGGTCGGACAGCCGTTCGGTGCGGCTCGGCGTCGATGGCCGTCCGGCGGGCGCCTACGGCCTGGATATCCGCGGCACGGTGCAGAGCGCCGGCGTCTATGACGGGATCGCGACCACCGGCGTACAGCTCGGCGGCATGGGCGGAGCGGTTTCCGTCGAGGGCGGGGTTCGGGTGCTGGGGAACCTGACCTCGACGTCGGCCAAGGCGAACGCCACCGGCCTGTGGCTCGGCTCGGGCGTCACCACGCCGAAGATCCTGGTCGAGGGCGGAGCCATCAAGGCGGCGGCCACCTCCGCCGACGCCGTGAACGTTCGGGCCATCCAGATCGACGCCGGCGCGGCCGTCGACTACCTCGGCAACTCCGGAACGATCACCGCGGCGATCACCGGTTCGACCGGTTCGGCCACGGCCATCCTCGACGCGGCCGGAACGCTGCGCACGATCGAGAACATCAACACCATCGCCGCGGGCATCTCCAACAGCGACGGGACGGCCGTCACCGGCAGCGCCGTTGCGATCGACCTGCGGGCCAACACCCAGGGCGTGACCGTCCGGCAGGGCGCCAACGCGTCCTCGAGCATCACCCCGACCATCGTCGGCGACGTGCTGTTCGGTTCGGGGCCGTCGCGGCTGGAACTGCAGGCGGGCGTGCTGAGCGGTAACGTGGCGTTTGGATCAGGAGCGGACACGCTGGTCATCGACGGCGGCGCCAAGATGACCGGCGCGCTGACCGATGCAGGCGGCGGCCTGACGGTGAATATCGCCCAAGGCCGGCTGACCGCGACCAACGTCGAGACGATCAACCTGACCTCGCTGGACCTCGGCGCGAGCGGCGAACTCGTTCTGACCGCCGACCCGGTCAACGAAAAGAGCACGCTGCTCAACGTGGCGGGCGCGGCCAATCTGGCCAGTGGCTCGAAGGTCGGGTTGCGCTTTGCGTCCAAGCTGGATGAAGCAACCACCTTCACCCTGATAAAGGCCGGTGCGCTGACGGCCGGCGCCCTCGATCAGAGCTTGCTCGACTCCACGCCCTGGCTCTATCGGGCGGAGCTGCGGGTCGACGGCGCCAACAACGCCCTGCTGGCGGACGTGCGCCGGCGCACTGCGACCGAGGCTGGGCTCAACGCCGCCGAGGCGGGCGCATACGACGCCTTCTTCGCGAACTTCGACCGTGACTCGGCCGTGCGCGACGCGGTGATGTCGAAGACCGACGGCTCCAGCTTCGCGAGCCTCTACGACCAATTCCTGCCGGACTTCACGGGCAGCCTGTTCCACACCCTGGCGGCCGCATCCGACGCGACCAACCGGGCCATCGACGAGGCGGACGGGGCCATGAACGCCGACGGCGTGCGGGTCTGGACTCAGGAAATCGCCTTCCTGGTTAAGCGCGACGTCGACCGCACCACCAACTACGACGCCAACGGCTTTGGTCTCGCGGGCGGTGTGGAGAGCGGTTACTCGGGCATCGGCACGCTGGGCGTCATGACCAGCTTCGTGAACGTCGACGTGGACGACGCCTTCGCCGCCGCAGCCGAATCCCTGGGCGGCCAGGTGTTCTCTGCTGGGGTCTATTGGAAGGACCAGGCCGGCGGCCTGACGGCCAACCTGGGCCTGAACGGCGGCTACGCCAGCCTGAAGAGCACCCGCGTCGTCAACGACGTGGACAACGGCATCAACCGCGAGGCGAAATCCAACTGGAACGGCGTCACCGTGTCGGCCCATGCCGGCATCGCCTACCAGCTGGACCTGGGCCGCTTCTACGTGAAGCCGAAGGCCACCGCCGACTACTTCATGCTGAAGGAAGACCGGCGCACCGAGTCGGGCGGCGGCGAAGCCATCGACCTGTCGATCGACAAGCGCTCGAGCGACCAGTTCAGCGGCTTTGCAGGCGTGACTTTCGGGGCCCGCTTCGGCGAGGAGAGCGCGTTTGCCTGGGTTCCCGAGCTGACCGCCGGATGGCGGCAGGCAACCGGCGACGGAGTGGACGTCACGACCGCCCGCTTCGTCGCCGGAGGTCCTTCGTTCAGCCTGGCTGCGCCCGACCTCTCAGGCGGCGGTCCGGTGGTGCGCCTGGCCCTGCGTGGCCAGGGCGAATACTTCGACTTCGCCCTGGAAGGCGGCGGCGAGTATCGCGACGACTACGAGGCCTATGACGGCCGCGTCGTCGTCCGGTTCCTGTTCTGAGGAGGTAGGTGATGACGCTCCTGGCTGGAGGCCTTCTGGCGATCGGGGCGGGGTTGGTCGGAGTGGCTCGGCGAACCCACGGGGTCCCGCCGCTCTGGCGTTCGAAAGCCGCCCTGGCTGGCGCTGTCGTGTGCCTGGCGCTTGGCGTTGTGCTTGTGGCGATCCATCCAAGCGCCCTTGTGGAGACGCCGGTCCTGTTCGTGGCCGGCTTCTGCCTCTTCGAGGGGAGCCTGGCGCTCCTCAGCCTGATGGCTGCGGCGGGACGGCCGCAGCCGAAGTGGCTCTCTTAAACAGCGGCCTTTCTCCCGGGCGGACTTCCCCCCGCCGCCCGCCGCTACTCGAAGAGGTCGCCTGGGGGCGGGGTCGGCGCGGGCGCCGGCTCCGCCCTTCGGCTCAATAGGAAGAGGGCGGTTTCGGCGCGCCAGTTCTCGAGCGATCCAGCCGGATCGATGATCCGCGCCGGCTTGCCGGGAATCAGGGCGGCGCAGGCCTCGATCCGCAGGTCGAGGTGGTCGCAAAGGGCGGTGAAGTCCCGCAGCGTGCAGAGGTGGATGTTCGGCGTCGACCACCACGGCTCGGGCAGCGCCTTGGTGGTAGGCATGCGGCCGGTCGCCAGCAGCGACCAGCGCACCCGCCAGTGGCCGAAATTCGGAAACGACACGACGGCGCGATCGGCGATCCGCAGCAGTTCCGCCAGGACGTGGCGCGGGTCGCGCACCTGCTGCAGGGTCTTGGAGAGGATCGCGTAGTCGAAAGCCTTGGTCGGGAAGTGATCGAGATCGCGGTCGGCGTCGCCCTGGACGACCGCCAGGCCCCGGGCCAGGCAGGACGCGACGCCTGCCGAGGAGAGTTCGAGGCCCTGGCCGTCGATTTCCTTCTCGCGGGTCAGCAACTCCAGCAGTTCGCCCTCGCCGCAGCCGACATCGAGCACACGAGCGCGGGGGCGCACGAGCCGCAGGATCTCGGCGAAGTCGTCCCGCATGGCGCTCACGCAAGGCCCCGCTTTTCACCGGCCGAGGCCAGGAAACCGCGCAGCGCCGAATCCAGCGCCGGTTCGTCCTGGAAGAAGGCGTCGTGCCCCTTGTCCGTCTCGATCTCGGCGAACGAGGCGCGGCAGCCGGCGGCGTTGAGCGCGCGGACGATGTCTCGGCTCTCAGCCGTCGAGTAGAGCCAGTCCGAGGAGAATGAGAGGACGCAGAAGCGCACGTGGCGCGAATCCTGGAAGGCCTTGGCCAGCACCCCGTCGTGGCGCGCAGCCAGGTCGAAATAGTCCAGCGCCCGCGTGATGTAGAGATAGGAGTTGGCGTCGAAGCGGTCGACGAAGCTGGCGCCCTGATGGCGCAGATAGCTTTCCACCTGGAAGTCCGCGTCGAAGCCCCAGGACAGGCCGTCGCGCTGGAGTTCGCGGCCGAACTTCCGCTGCAGGGCCCGTTCGGAGAGATAGGTGATGTGGGCGGCCATGCGGGCGACGGCCAGGCCCTTTTCCGGGCGGACGCCAGCCAGTTGATAGCCGCCGCCGCGCCAGTCGGGGTCTGCCATGATCGCCTGGCGTCCGACCTCGTGGAACGCGATGTTCTGCGCCGAGTGCCGGGCGGCGGCGGCGATGCAGATGGCGGAGAACAGCTTCTCCGGATAGTCGGCCGCCCATTGCAGGACCTGCATCCCGCCCATGGAGCCGCCGACCACGGCGAACAGGGTCTCGATGCCCAGGGCTTCGATCAGCATCGCCTGGGCGCGCACCATGTCGGCGATGGTGATGACCGGGAAGGAGAGGGCGTAGGGCTGGCTGGTCTTGGGATCGAGCTCGGCCGGTCCGGTCGAACCCATGCAGCCGCCGACGACGTTCGAGCAGATGATGAAATGCCGGGCGGGATCGAGCGGTAGGCCGGGGCCGATCACGCGATTCCACCAGCCCGGCTTGCCGGTGACCGGATGAGTCGAGGCCGCGTGTTGGTCGCCCGTGAGGGCGTGACAGACCAGGACGGCGTTGGACTTGTCGGCGTTCAGGACCCCGTAGGTCTTGTAGCCGATCTCCAGCGGGGCCAGCAGCGCGCCGGAGTCCAGGCGCAGGGGCTGGTCGGCGGGAAAGCGGTAGACGCCGCCGCTGCTTTCGTCCGGTGAGATCGCGAACGCGCTCATGCGACGCTTGGACCGCCAAGCTCTTTTGCTGTCAACAGCTTCGCGCGGGGCGTTCGTGCCGCTATGAGACTTGTGCGGCGCTCGGGGGCGCTCGGTTTGAGAGGGAGCGCGTCGAAGCGTCAATGGACAGGCTTATTCTCCTGCGGCACGGGAAGGCGGAGCGTGACTCGGCCAGCGGCGATGATTTCGACCGCAAGCTAACCCAGCGCGGCGTGCGTGAGTCGGCGGCGGCGGCGGCGAACCTGGCGGACCTCGGGCTGACGCCCGACCTGGTGCTGGTCTCGCCGGCGGCGCGAACGCGCGAGACCTGGGCTGCCGCCCAGGATGCCTTCCCGGGCGTGGCCTGGCGGGTTGAACCCTCACTTTATCACGCCGAGGAGCGCGTGGTCCGCAAGCTGGCGGAAGAGGCGGGGGAGACGTCCAAGGCCGTGATGGTGGTAGGCCACAATCCCGGCCTGCAGGAGCTGACGATCCGCCTGCTGAACGAGGGTTCGGCGCCGGCGCCGCTGATCGCGCGCGCCCACGCCATGTTCCCGACGGCCACCGCGGCGGTCTTCCTCTTCGATGCGGTGGGCCGCCCGGCCTATGACGGCCTCTTTTTTCCGCGAGGCTGACCGGTGGCGCGCATCTACAAGATCCTGACCCGCGCCGAATGGTCGAGCGCCCAGGCCAAGGGCGTGTTCGAAGGCTCGGCCGTCGATCTGGCTGACGGCTACATCCATTTCTCCACGGCCGCGCAGGCGGCTGAGACTGCGCGGCGGCACTTCGCCGGGCAGAGCGACCTGGTCGTGCTGGCGGTCGAGGCGGAGGCCCTCGGCGCCGCCCTGGTCTGGGAGCCGTCCCGCGGGGGCGATCTCTTCCCCCACCTCTATGCGCAACTGCCGACGGCCGAGGTGGTCGAGGTGACCGAAGCGCCCCTGGGCGCGGACGGCGCGCCGCAACTTGGAGCGCTCGGATGAGCCTGCACGACTTCGCCGCCCGCGCGCTTCACGTCCTGGATCCGGAAGACGCGCACCGTTTCACCATCCGCGCTTTGGCTGCAGGCCTTGGTCCTCGCGGGGGCAAGGATGATCCCATCCTTGCGACGGAGGTCGCCGGGCTGAAGCTTCCGAACGGTGTCGGCCTGGCCCCCGGCTTCGACAAGAACGCCGAGGTGTTCGGCCCGATGCTGCGCGCCGGCTTCGGCTTCGTGGAATGCGGCACCGTCACGCCGCTGCCGCAGGCGGGCAATCCGCGGCCGCGCCTGTTCCGACTGTCGGAAGACCGGGCGGTCATCAACCGGATGGGTTTCAACAACGAGGGGCTGGAGGCGTTCGCCACGCGTCTGGCCCAGCGCGGCCCCGGCGTGGTCGGCGCCAACATCGGCGCCAACAAGGACGCCGAGGACCGCATCGCCGACTATGTGACCGGGCTGACGCGGCTCTGGGGCCTGGCGTCCTACTTCACGATCAATATCTCCTCGCCCAACACCCCGGGCCTGCGCGCCCTGCAGACCAAGGCCGCGCTGGAGGAACTGCTGGGCCGCCTGGCCGCGGCGCGCGACAGCTTGCCGGCGGCGGGGCGGGTTCCGATGTTCCTCAAAGTCGCCCCCGATCTGGAGGATGGCGAGGTCGAGGCGATCGTCGAGACCGTAGTGGCCAACGGCCTTTCGGGGATCATCGTCTCGAACACCACCATCACCCGGCCGGGCCTGAGTTCGGCGCAGGCCGGCGAGGCCGGCGGTCTGTCCGGCGCGCCGCTGAAACCCCTGGCATCGGAGATGCTGGCCCGCTTCTACGCGGCCGCAGCCGGCCGCACCGCCCTGATCGGGGCAGGGGGAATCGCCTCGGGCGCCGACGCCTATTCGCGGGTCCGCGCCGGCGCCTCCGCGGTTCAGCTCTACTCGGCAATGGTGTTCGAGGGGCCGGGGCTGGTCACGCGGATCAAGCAGGAACTTGCGGCCTGCCTGCGGCGTGACGGCTTTGCGAACTTGACCGAAGCGGTCGGCGTTAATTGAGGCTGAAGGCCACAATAGGCTACGCTTGTACGGAAGCCCGCGTTGCCGAACCGGTGCGGGTGAAGTAACGGGGACTCGTCATGGCGGACGCCCCTTCTCCCCCGGCGCCCAAGAAGCCGCCCACGCGCCGCTTTTTCTGGCCGGGCGGCCTGTCTGCGCGTCTGCTGATTCTGACGGTCCTCTTCGTTGCGGGGGCGAGCGCGATCGCTTTGCCGGCCGCCCTGGCCGCCTTCGAAGAGCAATGGCTGCTGGACCGGGTGCGGGCCGCAGAGCTTGCGTCGATGGCGACCGAAGTCGCCCCCGACCAGATTCTCAGCGAAAACCTGGCCGAACGTCTGCGCCAAGGGGCGGGGGTCCAGACCGTCGCCGTGCTCGATAACGACGGCAATCGCTTCCTGAAGGTGCCTGGCCCGCGCCTGGAAGAGCCGCCTTACCTGGTTGATCTGCGCGACCAGGCCCCGGCCTCCTGGCTGTCGGCGCCGTTCCAGACCCTGTTCGGCGGGGGCGAGGGACGCATGGTGCGCGTGATCGCCGAGCCGAGGTTCTATCAGGCGCAGTTCATCGAGGTCGTGGCGCCCGACACCGAGCTGAAGGCCGAGCTCAGCGTCTATCTGTGGCGCTTGCTGGCGATCATGGCCTTCGTGTCCGTCCTGGCTGGGGCGCTGGTCTATCTGTCGCTGAACTACTTCCTGGTTCGGCCGATGCAGCGGATCACCCACTCGATGGAGCGGTTCGCCGCCGACCCCGAAGACGCCGAGGCGCGCCTGGTCCCCTCAGGCCGGCGGGACGAGATCGGCCGGGCCGAGGTGCAGCTCGATCGCATGCAGGACGAGTTGCGGGCGGCGCTGTCCTCCCGTGCGCGCCTGGCCGCCCTGGGCGAGGCGGTGGCCAAGATCAATCACGACCTGCGCAACATGCTGACCAGCGCCCAGATCGCCTCGGAGCGCCTGGCCGCGCTCAAGGACCCGCAGGTGACCCAGGCCTTGCCGCGCCTGGAGCGCGCCCTGGACCGGGCCGTGAAGCTGGCCACAGACGTCCTGACCTATGGCAAGACCGAAGAGGCCGCGCCGGACGCCCAGCCCCTGCCGCTCAGTGAAGCGCTGGACGCCGCCGCCGAAGAGGCGCGGCTGACGCCCGAGGGGGTGCGGCTGGTGTCGCTGGTAGAGGCGGGAGAGCAGGTCAACGCCGATCCCGATCAGTTGCACCGGATCCTGGTGAACCTGATGCGCAACGCCCGCGAGGCGATCGAGCAGCAGGCCGAGCGGTCGGGCCCAGGGATGATCCAGATCTCGCTGTTCGCAGACGATGGAGTGAGCGTCCTGCGGCTGGCCGACAACGGACCGGGGATTTCGGAGCGCGCCCGCGAGCGGCTGTTCCAGCCCTTCGCAGGGTCGACGCGACCGGGCGGCGCTGGGCTGGGCCTGGCCATCGCCCGGGAGCTGGCCCAGGGCCACGGCGGGGATCTGTCGCTGGCCGAGACCGGGCCGGAGGGCTCGGTGTTCGAACTGCGGCTGCCGGGCGCGCCGCCGCGGTTACAGCAGCCGCCCAAACGCCGCCGGGCCAAGACCCCCGAGGCCTGATGGGGGGCTCCCTTAAAGGCCCTTCGCCACGCCCTCGCGGCGGTCGTCTGCGCCGCCTTGCAGGCCTTGCGGCGTGACCTTCACCCCGTGCAGGCCGGAGCCCTCTCCGCCGCTGCCCTTGAACTCCACGCCCTTGCGCGCCAGAGCCTCGACCACGCCGGGAGCGAAGCGGTCGGGCTCCGAGGCATAGCTGTCGCCGCGCGCGATGAGGTTGGGCAGGTTGAAGGCGTCCTGGACGCTCATCTTCCAGTCCAGGATGCCGACCAGCGCCTTGAGGTTATAGGCGAGGATGGAGTTGCCGCCCGGCGAGCCGATCGCGGCGACCAGGCGTCCCTCGCGGTCCAGCACGATGGTGGGCGCCATGGACGAACGCGGACGCTTGCCGGGGGCGACGGCGTTCGCGGCCTTGGTCCCATCGGCGTTCTGCGGGGCCCACGAGAAGTCGGTGAGCTGGTTGTTCAGGAAGAAGCCGCCGACCATCCGGCCGGTGCCGAAGATGCTCTCGACAGTGGTCGTCATGGACACGGCGTTCCCGTCGGCGTCGACGATCACGAAGTGCGAAGTGCCGCCCGGCTCCTTGGTCGCGTCGGGGGCCAGGGCGCCCGCGCCACGGGGCGTCCCCGGGGCCGGCGCAGGGCCGGCGACGTCCCCGATCAGCTTGGCGCGCGCGGCCACATAGTCCGGCTCCAGCAGGCCTTCGATCGGAACCGGCGTGAAGTCAGGGTCGCCGAAATACCGGTCGCGGTCGGCGTACATGAGGCGGCTGGCCTGCGAGAACAGGAACCAGGCCTGCGGATCCGTCGGTCCGCGCTCGGCGATGTCGGTATGCTCGAGAATGCCCAGGGCCTGCAGCAGCGCCGCGCCGCTCGAAGGCGCGTTCGGTACGCAGACCACATAGATGCGGTACGGGCGGCAGACGGCGTCGCCGACCTTGGGGCGGTACGATTTCAGGTCCGTCAGGGTCATGGTTCCCGGCAGTGGCCCCTGGCCGGTCTTGGCCACGATCGCCTCGGCCAGCGAGCCCTCCAGCAGCGCCTTGGGGCCCTCGGCGGCGATCTTGCGGACAGTGGCGGCGTAGGCCGGGTTCTTCAGAACGTCGCCGGCCTGGTATCGCTGGCCATCCGGCTTGGTGAAGTAGGCCGTCGCGTCAGGCGTCACGGCCTGGGGGAAACGGCTGGAGATCATGCCGGCCAGGCGCGGGCTGACGACGAAGCCTTCGTCGCCCAGGCGCTCGGCGTCGCCGAACAGGTCCTTCCACGCCAGTTTGCCGTGCTGGGCCTGGGCCATGGAGAGCATAGCCACCGCGCCGGGCACGCCAGTGGCCTTGCCGCTGGTCACGGCCACCGGGAAGGGCAGGGGCTGGCCCTTGTCGTCGAGGAACATGTCCGGCCGGGCGCCGGCAGGCGCCGTCTCGCGGCCGTTATAGGCGATCACCTTGTGACTCTTGGCGTCGTAATAGGTGAGGAAGGCGCCGCCGCCCAGGCCCGAGCTCTGGGGCTCGACCAGGCCGAGCACCGCTTGCACGGCGACCGCGGCGTCCACCGCCGAGCCGCCTTTGCGCAGGACGTTCAGGCCCGCCTCGACGGCCAACGGATTGGCCGCGGACACCATGACCTCCCCGTGCGCCGATGCGGTCGCGCTGGCCGCCGCCTTGGGCGCTTCCGGGCCTGCCGTCGCACAGGCGGCGAGGGTGGCGGCAAGGGAGAGGGCGGCGAAACGCGAGAGGTGAAGCACGACGGAAACCACACGGCGGACTAGGGGGAGCGGCACCATAGCGATCCGGGCGTGGACAACCAATGCGCAGCCTGCTTTCGATGCCGATTATGAGTGCATTGCAAGCCGCCGGGCCCGGCCCGCGCAACCTGATCACCGACGTTCCCGGTCTCCGGGTCGGCCAGGCGCAGGACGAGAGGGCGCGCACCGGGGTCACGGTCATCCTGCCCGACGAACGTGCGGTCGCCGCGTGCGACGTGCGCGGCGGCGGGCCGGGAACGCGCGAGACGGACGCGCTGGCCGCCGAGAACCTCGTGGAGGCGATCGACGCGATCGTGCTGTCGGGCGGCTCGGTCTACGGCCTTGCAGCGGCGGACGGCGTTGTCGGCTGGATGGGCGCGCAGGGGCGAGGCTATGGCATGGTCAACGCCGTGGGGGTGCCGAAGTCGCCGGTCGTGCCGGCGGCGATCCTCTACGACCTCGCCAACGGCGGCGATAAGGGATGGGGCGAGAACCCGCCCTATCGCCAACTGGGGCGCGATGCGGCGGCCATCGCCAGCCGCGATCTGGAGCTTGGGACCGCGGGAGCCGGATACGGCGCTATGGCCGGCCGCCTGAAGGGCGGGACCGGTTCGGCCTCGGTCGTCGCCGAGGACGGGATCACCGTCGGCGCGGTGGTCTGCGTCAATTCCTTCGGCTCGGTGGTGGCGCCGGGCGGCCGCGCCTTCTGGGCCGCGCCCTACGAGTTGCGCGGCGAGTTCGGCGGTCAGGGCGCCGGCGATTTGCGGGCCCAACCCGACGACTGGGGCCTGGCCAAGGCCGATCCCAAGGCGCGCATGAACACGACCATCGCCTGTATCGCCACCGACGTCGCCCTGACCCCTGCCCAGGCCAAGCGCGTGGCGATCATGGCTCAGGACGGCCTTGCGCGCGCCATACGCCCGGTACACGCGCCCTTCGACGGCGATGTGGTCTTCGCGCTCTCGACGGCCCAGCGCGCCTTGGGCTTGGCGCCGGACTTCACGGTCGCGCGGATCGGGGCGTTGGCTGCCGACACTCTCGCCCGCGCTGTGGCGCGCGCGGTCTATGAGGCGCGAGCCTGGCCGGGCGTCACCGCCTGGCGCGACCTGACGTCTTAGAAGTCCGCCTCGACCTGATTGGTCGCTCTCAGAGCCGCATTCGCCGAATTGCGGAAGCTTTGCACTATGCGTAGGGTCTAGATACCCGCGTTATTTTGACGTGCTTCTCGAGGAGACGATCCATGGGTTGGGGCAGGGCGGCGGTCGTGGCCGCCGGGGCTGGGCTATTGGCCGGTGGTGCGCAGGCGCAGACCAAGCAACAGGTGACCGGCCCGGTCGCGACCTATTGGATGAGCGCGCAGACGACGACAGGCTTTGGCGGCCTCGGCGGCGGAGGAGGACGGCCTTCCATGGGCGCCCTGATGGGGGCGGCCATGGGCGGCGGCTCGAACGTCACGAAGTCCCTCACCCTGCAGCTCGGGTCGGCCCGCAAGGCCGCCGCGGCGCCGGCGGCGGAACATATTCCGCCTTCGGGGCTGCGCGCAGGCCAGAGCCTGCCGCTGCTGACGCCGGTCGCGACCCCGCGCCAGCCGATTCACGATTCCGATCCGGGCCAGATTCCCCAGGACTACCGGCCGAAGGGCAAGATGCTGATCTTCTGGGGCTGCGGCGAGCACGCCAAGGCCGGCCAGCCGATCGTCATCGATTTCGCCAAGGTCGCCGCCGGTCAGGTCCCACCTGGGATGCAGGCCTTGGCCGCGCAGTTCGGGCGCCCCATGCAGCCCCCATCCCCTGGTCGCGACGCCACCTATGGCGAATGGCCGAACGAGCGGACCAAGACCTCCGTGCCTTCGGGCGGCTCGCTGGTTGGAGAACACCTGATCCGCGGCAATTACAGCCCCGACATCAAGTTCGCACTCGATGGCTCCGAGGACTTCCTCGCGCCCTTGAACCTGACCCGGAACGACATCGGCCCCAGCGGCGCGGGGCAGTTGGCGTGGAACGCCGTCCCCAACGCGCGCGGTTACCTGGCGACCGCGGTGGGCGCCGGCGAGAACGACACCATGGTGCTCTGGTCCTCCAGCGAGGCGCAGGCCTCGGCCTTCGCCCTGCCGGACTATCTCAGCAATGAGGACCTCACCCGCCTGGTCTCGAGCAAGGCCCTCATGGCGCCGGCCACGACCTCCTGCACGATCCCGCAAGAGGCGGTGAGGGCCGCGCCCACGCTGATGGTCCAGTTGGCGGCCTATGGCGGCGAGACCAACGTCTCCTATCCGCCGCGCCCCGCCGATCCCAAGGTGCCGTGGAACATCGATTGGACCCTGAAGGTCCGCTACAAGTCGCAGACCGGAGCGATGCTGGGCATGCAGATGCCGGGCATGGACGGCGACGATGATGGCGATGTCGCCAGCGGTAGCGACGGCGGCGGCCCGTCTGGCCGGCAGCAGCCGCCCCAATCGCCGCTGGGAATTCCAGGGGTCGGCGGGGCGATCCTGAAGGGCCTCGGAGGCCGTCTTCCGGGCCTCTAGAAAAAAGTTTGGATTGGAGCGATTTTTCCTTCGAACCCCGCTTGCCAACCGGCCATACCCCGACTAGGTTCCGCGCCCTCGCCGTAAGGCAAGACGCGCCCGTAGCTCAGCTGGATAGAGCATCAGACTACGAATCTGAGGGTCGGACGTTCGAATCGTTCCGGGCGCGCCATTTCGGTTCAAAGGCACGAACGCCTAGCACCGCCGCCTCTACGCCAGAGGCGGCGGTTAGCGTTCGGAGCAACTCGCTGCGCAGGCCGCGAATCCGAACTTCCGTCTTGCTGACCACCTCGACGCGCTGGGCGACTGCCCGGATGTGATCTCGTGCGAACGAGCCGTCGCCCTGCCGTAGCTTCCTGCGCGCCGCCATTGCGAAGGCCCGCAGGCTCTCGGGCGTGATGGCCGGGCCGATCTTCTCGATATGCGCCACCGCGCGCTCGGCGTCGCCCCTGGCCTGGTCCCGCGTCGCCGTCAGTTCCGCGATCCGATCCTTGAGCGAAGGATCGGTCATGTCGATCACGCCGTTCTCGATCGCGTCGTAGAGCCGCTTGAGCTTCGCTTCGGCCTCGGTCGCGCGGCGCTGCAGATCGGCGACATGATGTCGCCGTTGATCCACCCATTCGTCGCGGCGTTCGAGGATCTGATCCATCATCTCCTCAAGCCGCTTCGGATCGAGCAGCCGCCATTCCAGATGCCCGACCACGGCTTCATTCAGCCGGTCCATCGGGATCGTGATGCCGGGGCAGCCCTTCGCACCCTGCCGCGCCTTGGTGGAGCAGGTGTAATAGCGATACTCGCGGCCGACGCTGCTGGTGCCGGTGCGCAGCGTCATCGCCCCGCCGCAGCACGCGCAGAAGCAGATGCCCGTGAGCAGTGTCGGGCCGCCCACCGCCATCGGTGGCATCATCTTCGGGCTGCGCGCCTTGAGCGACCGCTGCACGGCCTCGAACTCCGCCTCAGACACGATCGCGGGCACTTCCATGATGGCGTGCTCGCTCTCAGGCTTGGGCGCCTTGGTGCGATAGTCCCGATAATTGAACTTGTGCTGGCCGATATAGGTCGTGCGGGTGAGCACCTGATGCACAGCGCCCAAGCCCCAGCGCCCGCCGTCGCGGGTGCGGATATTGTTGTCGTTGAGCCAGGTCGCGATGGCCTTGAGGCCCATCGGCCCCGTATCATCGACGCCGTTGAGCGCCATCCGGTAGATGCGCCGCACCGTCTCGGCCTGGATCGGGTCGATCTCCAGCTTCTTCTTGACCTTCGCGCCGCGCTGTCCGGCCTCGACGATCCGATAGCCGATGGGCGGACGCGCACCGTTCCAGAAGCCTTGACGGGCGTTCTCCTTCATCGACCGCAGCGTATGCTTGCCGTTCTCCTTCGACTGATATTCGTCGAACAGCGTCATGATCTGACGCATCATCACGCTCATCGGATCATCGCCCAAATCCTGCGTGATCGAGATCAGCCGCACGCCATTCTTCGCCAGCTTGCGGACGTAGAACTCGAACTGGAACTGGTCGCGGAAGAAGCGCGAGAAGCTGTGGACGAGGATGACGTTGAACGGCGACGGCTTCTGCATCGCCGCGTCGATCATGGCCTGAAACGCGGGCCGGCGATCGTCGGTCGCGGTATTGCCCGGCTCGACGAACTCGGCCGCGACCTCCCAGCCGCGCGACAGGCAATAGCCTTCGATCTGGCGGCGCTGGTCGGGGATGGACAAGTCGCTCTCGGCCTGACGGCCGGTGGAGACGCGCAGATAGAGCGCGGCACGGGCCATCGCCATGACCGGCGGAGTGTCCTCAACGCGAAGCGCGGCGTCGGTCATGGCAAGATCCTCCTTGTCTCACGGCAAGGGTCCGAACAGGTCGTCCAGTTCCTTGCGCAAATGGCCTTCGATGACGCGCAACTCGGCGTCTCCTATCGGAACCCGCTCGGGCCAATCGTCCGTGACCGTGATCGGCCCGCTATCCTTGATGGCGCGCGTGCGGGACGGTGCGCGTTTTGCCGGCACCTGCATATAGTCGTGCAGGTCGTCGAGACCGTCCGACCAGCCGCGCGGGGCGCGACGACGACGTTTGCGAGATAAGGCCATGCGCAGACGCTGGCGCGCTGCCACGCGGGCTGCAAATGGTCCGGCCGGGCGTAGCGCAGATAAGTGTTCAGGGCGGCTTCGCCCCCGACCGCCATATCGCCGATCGTGCTCACCTGCGCCATCGCCGCTACTCCTCCGACTCGAAGCTGCGGTTTTCGCGGCAATGCCAGAGACGCAGGATGAAGATGGTCCCGGCCGCGATCTCGTAGCGCATCTCGTAATTGCCGACGATGATCCGGCGGACCTCGCGCGGCTCATAGGCTTCGAGCTTCTCGCCGATCCTCGGATAATCGAGCAGCCGATCCGGCGCACGGCCGAGCTGCTGGACCACGCGCACCGCCGCCTCGGGTGCGACCGGGCTCAGATGCTCGTGCAGACGCACAAGGTCCGATGACGCCTTGCTGGTCCACTGGATCTTCATTTGATCGGCGAGGGCAGCGGCTTGTCCGTCCCCAGGCTGTCCGCCCATGCCTGGATCGCCTGATGGTCGATCACCCGTCCGGCATCAACATCCTCCAGGGCTTCGAGCGTCATCCGGTGACGCTCCTCCTCCTGATCGACCCAGGCGGCGAGCGCCTGCTTCATCACCCAGCCGCGCGAGCGTTCGAGCCGCGAGGCCATCGCTTCAACCTTTTCCGCGAGCCCCAACGGGACGTGTGCGGTCAATACTTTCGTCTCGGTCGCCATGTTTATCACCCTCTATCGGTCTGATTAAAATATAATCGAAACGGCAGGGAGAAGCAAGTTAGGCAGATGGGTTTGGCGCCTCCCTGCGGGACCGCCGCTCTATCTCCGCTGCGCTCCGACCGAGCCCCTGACGGGTCTCGTCCGTGCCGGTGACGATCAGCATGGCGGGTTGGCGCTGACGCGCCGATCGGTCAATCCGCACCGCGGATTGTCGCTGTTCCATGCTGCGGAGGTCGGGCCAGGGCTGCGCCGGCCCGATCGCATTGTTTGTAGCTCTCCCCGTCGGTGGGGTGGGCGACGCTTCCCTTTAGGCCCGCCGAGCCGGGCCGCAACGCGCGGCAAGCCGCGCTTACCTCCTCTGCGTTCCGGCCCTTCGGGTGCTGCCCGGCTCCGCCGGCGGGCCTGCCGGTCCGCTCCTTCGCCGCCCACCCCATTCCGGGGTGAGTGCGGTTTGAAGGAGAAGTGTGATGAACGCTGTTACCGAAACCGTAGCTGCCGAGCCTGTGTCGGGCGTTGAGATTTTCGTGCCGCTCGCCAAGCTCAAGAAGTCCCCGCGCAATGCCCGCAAGGTGCCGCATGGGGAAGCCGCCATCGAAGCGCTGGCCGCTTCGATCCAGCACAAGGGATTGATCCAGAACCTCGTCGTGGAACCGGAGGTCAAGGACGAGAAGCCGACCGGCTATTATTTCGTCACCGCTGGCGAGGGCCGCAGGCTGGCGATGCTGCTGCGCGCCAAGCGCAAGCAGATCAAGAAGTCCGAGCCGGTGCGCTGCTGGCTGGATACGGCGAACGACCCGGCCGAGATCAGCTTGGACGAGAACGTGACACGGACCCCGATGCACCCCGCCGACCAGTTCGAGCGGTTCGCGGAGCTTTCCAACGAGAAGGGCTGGGGGGCGCAGGAGATCGGCGCGCGGTTCGGCGTGTCTGCCTCCGTGGTGAAGCAGCGGCTTCGCTTGGGGGCTGTCAGCCCGAAGCTGTTGCAGGTCTATCGGGAGGATGGGCTTACGCTGGACCAGCTTATGGCCTTCGCCATCACCGAGGACCATGAGCGGCAGGAGCAGGTGTTCGCCAATCTGCAGCACAACCGCGAGCCGTGGATCATCCGGCGCGACATGACCGCCAGCAATGTTCCGGCGACCGACCGGCGCGCGGTGTTCGTCGGGGCCGACGCCTATGTCGAGGCGGGCGGCACCATCATCCGCGACCTATTCAGCGAGGACCGGGGCGGGTTCTTCGAGGATGCGGGCTTGCTCGACATGCTCGCTGCCGAGAAGCTGCGCGAGATCGCGGGCGAGGTTCAGGCCGAGGGCTGGAAATGGACCGAGGCGCATATCGACTATCCGCACGCCCACGGGATGCGGCGCTTCTATCCGCAGTCGGTTTCCCTGTCCGACGAGGACGAGGCGCGGCTGGAGGCGCTGTCCACCGAGCATGACGAGCTTGCCGAAGGCTATTCGTCCTATGACGAGATACCCGAGGACGTGGCCGAGAAGCTGGAGGCGATTTCCGATGAGATCGACGCCATCTCCGAGAAGCGCCACGCCTACGACCCCAACGTGATCGCGCATGGGGGCGTGTTCGTGGTGCTGAACCATGACGGCGTTCCCCGTCTCGAGCGCGGTTTCGTCCGCCCCGAAGACGAGGCGCTGGCCAAGCCGCAGCCGGAGGACGAAGGTGCAGCCATCGACCCCGAGGCCGTGGAAGACGAGCAGGCGGAGGACGACGAGGACGCGCAGGAGATCGAGGAAGAGGGCGAGGAACCGGGCAAGCCGATTTCCGACAGCCTCACCCGGGGTCTGTCGGCCTATCGGACGCTGGCGCTTCGCGTGGCCTTGGCCGACCAGCCGGATACGGCGTTGATCGCGCTGACCCACACGCTCACCGCGCAACTGTTCTACAGCTATGCGGAGGCGGGTTGTCTTGAGGTTCGTCCCACCGTGACCCCGTTGGGGAGCCACGCGGACGGGCTCGAGGACACCCCCTTGGCGGCGCGGGCGAGCGAGCAGCACGAGGCTTGGGCCGAGCGGATGCCGCGCGACGTGGCGGACCTGTGGGGCTTCATCGTCGGGCTGGACGACGACAAGCGGATTGCGCTGCTGGCGCATTGCGCGGCCCGCACCGTCAATGCCCTGCGGCTGCCGTGGGATCGCAAGCCCCGGACGCTGCAAACGGCGGACAGGCTGGCGAGCGCGCTGGCGCTGGACGTGGCGAAGGACTGGACGCCCACCGTAGACAGCTACCTTGGCCGCGTCACAAAGGCGCATATCGTCGAGGCCGTGACCGAAGGCGTGTCCGAAGACGCTGCCCGCCGTATCGCGGACATGAAGAAGCCGGACATGGCGCAAGCCGCCGAGCAGCTTCTGACCGGGACCGGCTGGCTTCCCGCCGCGCTGCGGACGCCGGAGCCGGAAGCCGAAGCCATGGAGGCCGAGGACACCGGGGCCCTGGTGCAGCCGTCCGAAGCGGAGGCTCCCGATACCGGAGCGGAGGACGGCGAAGCGTCCTATGCCGTCGCCGCCGAATAGGGGCATGGGCCGGGGCCGCGTGAGCAGTCCCGGCCTTTCTTTCGCAACCCGCAAAAATTTCGCGGCCGCGCCCCGACCGGGGCGCGGCCGCGTTCGTTGGGCAGGATCAGGGCCGCGGCGGCATATGGGCGGCATCGAGCCGGCGATGGATCAGCGATACGAGCGTCAGGAGATC
>JAEXKM010000444.1 GCA_023445705.1 Pseudomonadota bacterium | reverse complement strand
TTCCGCCGCAGGAGCCGCCGGGGCGGCGCCTTCGGCGGCCGGGGCCGCAGCCGCGCCCTCGGCCGGAGCCGCGGCGGCCGCCGGGTTCGGAGCCGGGAACGGCAGGGTCGAGCCCTCGCTGTGCAGGTAGGCGATCACCGCGATGCGGTCTTCAGGCTTCTTCAGACCGACGAAGGTCATCTTGGTGCCCGAGACGTGCTTTTGCGGCGCGGTCAGGAACTCCGAGATTTCCTCGTAACCCCAGACGCCGACCTTGTTGCCGTGCTCGATCATCGCCTGCGAATAGGCGAATCCAGGGTGGGTGCCGGGCTTCTTGCCGAGCGTGCCATGCAGGTTCGGGCCAGTGCCGTTCGGGCCGCCGGCCTCGATGGTGTGGCAGGATTTGCACTTGGCGAACACCGCCTCGCCAGCCTTCACGTCGGCCGCCGGCAGCACGGTTCCCCAGTCGATCGGAGCCTCGGCGGCCGCGGCGCCGTCGCCGCTCGCCTCGACGACCGCGATCGCATAGCCCGGCTTTTCAACCGGATGCGGAGCAAACACGCCCGCGGAGACTTCACGAAGGCCGACGATGGCCAGACCAGTCGCCAGCACGGCGCCCGCGACTTTGTTGAACGTCAGGTCGCTCATAGTCTCTTAATCGGCCCTCTCTACGGCCAGCCGAAGCAGACTGGCGTTCGCGCGGGATTCCCCCGCCCCTTATTGCGCCCGGCTCTCTTACACGCTACCGCCGCCCGCGCAACCCAGGCTTTGGTGGCTCACGGGCGTCATGAAACCGATCGTTCTAATCCCGGCCCGAATGGCCGCCACTCGACTGCCCGGCAAACCGCTCGCCGATATCGACGGTACGCCAATGATCGTGCGCGTGCTGCGCCAGGCGCAGGCGGCCGCGATCGGCCCTGTTGCGGTGGCCGCCGGCGACGCCGAGATCGTCGAGGCGGTGCAGGCCGCGGGCGGACAGGCGGTGCTGACCGATCCGGACCTGCCCTCCGGCTCGGACCGGATCGTCGCCGCGCTCCAGGCCCTGGACCCGTCCGGCGAGCACGACGTGGTCATCAATCTGCAGGGCGACATTCCCTTCCTGGCGCCCAGCGTCGTCGAGGCGACGGCGCGCCTGCTGGCCGACCAGCCGAGCTGCGATATCTCCACGGTCATGGTCGCCGAGGCTGACGTCGCCGAGCGCTCCAACCCCGACATTCCCAAGGTCGTGGCCTCGATGCAGCCGGACGGGCGCAGCGCCCGCGCGCTCTATTTCACCCGCTCGGTGCTCTATGGCGACGCGCCCGTGTGGCTGCACCACGGGGTCTATGGCTATCGGCGCGAGGCGCTGATGCGATTCACCGCCGCCCCGCCGTCGCCGCTGGAACAGCGCGAGCGGCTGGAGCAGCTCCGCGCCCTGGAGCTCGGCATGTCGATCTGGGCGGCGGTCATCGACGAGGCGCCGATCTCGGTGGACAACCCCTCCGATCTGGAACGCGCTCGCGCATTCGCAAGGAAAAACCGATGAGCAAGGGACGGATCGCCTTCCAGGGCGAGCTTGGGGCCAACAGCCACGAGGCCTGCGTCGCGGCCTTTCCCGAGATGGAGCCTGTCCCGCACGCCACCTTCGAGGAGGCGTTCGACGCGGTGAAGGGCGGCGACTGCCAGCTCGGCATGATCCCTGTGGAAAACTCGATCGCCGGCCGCGTCGCCGACGTGCACCACCTGCTGCCGTCCTCGGGCCTGAAGATCATCGGCGAGCGTTTCAAGCCGATCCACTTCCAACTCATGGCCAATCCGGGCGTGAAGCTGGAAGACGTGCAGACGGCCGCCTCCATGCCGATCGCGCTGGGCCAATGCCGCAAGACCATCCGCCGGCTGAAGCTGAAGACCGAGGCGGTCGGCGACACCGCCCTGGCCGCCAAGCTGCTGGCCGCCAAGCCCGACCCGACCCGTGCGGCGATCTCGCCGGCGCTGGCCGCTGAGCTCTATGGCCTGGAGATCCTGGCCCGCGACATCGAGGACGAGCACAACAACACCACGCGCTTCCTGGTGATGACGGCCGACAAGAATCCGCCGCCGCCGCCGTTCACGGCGCCCTGCGTGACCAGCTTCGTCTTCCGGGTCCGCAACCTTCCGGCCGCGCTCTATAAGGCCATGGGCGGGTTCGCGACCAACGGGGTCAATATGACCAAGCTGGAAAGCTACATGGAGAACGGCGCCTTCACCGCGACCTTCTTCTACGCCGAGGTCGATGGGCGGCCGGAGGATCGCGACCTGGCCCTGGCCTTCGAGGAGCTGCGCTTCTTCTCCGAGCGATTCGAGATTCTGGGGGTCTATCCGGCCGACCCCTTCCGCAGCCGGGCCGGTTAGATGAAACTGATCGAGATCGACGCCACGCGTTGTAACAACCGCAAGGAGTTCGGCCGCCTGCTGCAGGATGCGATCCTGGCGATTCCCGGCCACGGCTCCAGCATCGAGGCCTTCGTTGATTCGATGGTCTTCGGGACGATGAGCGAACTCGCCCCGCCCTACACGATCGTGGTGACCGGCGACCTGAAGCCGGAGGTCCGCGCGTTCGTCGCCGACCTTTCCAACGCCATCGGCCAGGCGCGACTGGAACGCCGCACCCGCCGCGGCGACGACGTCGAAGTGATCCTGAAGCTGGCCTAACGCTTTTCCCTCGTGGGGAGGGCTATCCCATTTGGGTATCATCCCGGTTTCGGCCGCAGGCCGAAGACCGGGACCCATAAGCACTGATCAATCAGGACATGGCGAGGGCTTGCGCCCAGATTCCGATACGCCAACGCGTATGGGTCCCGGACAGCCGCTTCGCGACTTCCGGGATGACACCAAGGACGAGTGTCCTCGACCATACGCGATAGCCCTGCCCGGCGGGGGCGAAAGTCGAATGGGAATGTCTGAGTTCGTCATGGCCGGGCCGTCAGGTCCCGGCCATCCATAGACGCAGAGTCCGGGCGGGACAGCACTGGCGCATATGGATCCCCGGCACGCATGCGCGGCCGGGGATGACGACCAAACCAAGAAGGGGGGCTCAGTCCTCGCTCTCGGCCCAGGTCTTGATGAGTTGGTGGGCGATGGCCATCGCGCCCGGCGCGAAGGTTCCTTCGAGCTTTCCGGCGAGCAGGTCGCGGGCCTCGGCCTTGGTGAACCAGCGCACCTCGGAAAGCTCGGTCTGGTCGGGCGTGGCCTCGTCGCTCTCGACCTCGGCCGAGAGGCCGATCATCAGCGACGACGGATAGGGCCAGGGCTGGGTCGAGTGATAGGAGACGGCGAGGGTCTTGAGGCCCGCCTCTTCGTTCAGCTCGCGGGCGCAGGCCTCTTCGATCGATTCGCCCGGCTCGAGGAAACCGGCGAGGGCGGAGAACATCCCCTTCGGCCAGGCTTCCTGCCGGCCCAGCATGCAGCGGTCGCCGTGGATCGCCAGCATGATGACCACCGGATCCGTGCGCGGGAAATGCTCGGCCTTGCAGGCGGGGCAGGCGCGCTTCCAGCCGCCGTCGACCACGTCCGTATGCTCGCCGCAGGAGGAGCAGTGGCGGTGGCGGCGGCGCCATTCGAACATCGACTTGGCCGTGGCCATGATCGCCGCATCGGCCGCCGGCAGGCGCATGGCCAGGCCGCGCAGGTCCTCGAATCGGCCCAGGCCGGCCAGCGGACCGTCCGCCGGATCCATCCCGCCCTCGAGATCGACGGCGAAAATCGCGGTTTCCTGCCACAGCCCCATGAACAGCAGCCGCTCAGCGCCGCCGGACAGATCCTCGGCCATCCGTGAGGGCAGATAGGCGATCTGCGTGCCGCCATCGGCGGATTTTTCGACGAAAGGCTGGCCGTTCCACAGCGCGATCGCCAGGGAATCGGGCGCCAGCAGCTTTTCAGCCAGCCATGAGACGTCCCCACGGCGCTCGCTGGCGCGGTTCAGGGGGTTGCCGGCGAAGGTGTTCAGATAGCGGGAAAGCGGCATGCGCGGAGTTGTAGCTGCGCTGGCGCTTGCGCGCGAGCGCCAAGGTCGCGATATAGGGGGCGGAGATCGGCGACGGGCGGACGCCTCGCCAACCTGGTCAGGTCCGGAAGGAAGCAGCCACAACGAGTTTCGCTCCGGGTCGTCGTTCGGTCTCCACCCATTCAATCCCCATGTACGACGGCCGCCTCGACGAGGGACACTTTCAGCTGTCGTCCTCAGGCCTTATCCTCGGGCTCCGATGGCCGAAGACGAAGAACCCGAGACGCTCGAACGCGATCCCAATACGAGCGACATGTTCGGCGCGCCCGCTGCGCCGCCGCCTGCGCCGTCTGAGGAATCCGCCGCCTACACCGTCATCGCGCGCAAGTACCGCCCGCGGACCTTCGACGACCTGTACGGCCAGGAGGCGATGGTGCGCACCCTGCGCAACGCCTTCGCCAGCGGCCGGATCGCCCACGCCTTCATGCTCACCGGCGTCCGCGGGGTCGGCAAGACCACGACCGCGCGCCTGCTCGCCCGGGCCCTGAACTACGAAACCGACACCGTCCACGAGCCCAGCCTGGATCTCACCCAGGAGGGCCGGCACTGCCGCGCCATCATCGAGGGCCGGCACATGGACGTGCTGGAGCTCGACGCCGCCAGCCGCACCGGCGTCAACGACATGCGCGAGTTGCTCGACGGGGTCCGCTACGCGCCGGTCGAGGCCCGCTACAAGGTCTACATCATCGACGAGGTGCACATGCTCTCGACGGGAGCGTTCAATGCGCTCCTGAAGACCCTCGAAGAGCCGCCGCCCCACGCCAAGTTCATCTTCGCCACCACCGAGATCCGCAAGGTGCCGGTGACCATCCTGTCCCGCTGCCAGCGTTTCGACCTGCGCCGCGTCGAACCGGACGTGATCGTCAAGAACCTCGAGATGATCGCCGGCAAGGAAGGCGCGCGGGTCGAGGCCGAGGGCATGCTGCTGATCGCCCGCGCCGCCGAAGGCTCCATGCGCGACGCCCAGTCCATGCTCGACCAGGCGATCGTCCAGGCCCAGGCCGGCGAGACGGTCACCGCCGCCTCCATCCGCGACATGCTGGGCCTGGCCGACCGCGCGCAGACCATCAGCCTGTTCGAGCAGGTCATGCGTGGCGAGGCCGGCCCGGCGGTGGAAACCTTCCGCACCCTCTACAATTTCGGGGCCGAGCCCGGTCAGGTCATGATCGACCTGATGGACCACACCCACGGCGCTTCGGTCGCCAAGGCGATCGGCGTCCAGGCCCTGACCCTGCCCAAGGAGCAGGCCGCGCGGCTGGCGGCGATCGGCGCCTCGGTTTCGGCCGGCAGCCTCTCGCGCATCTGGCAGCTTCTGCTCAAGGCCCACGAGGAGGTCCGCCGCGCGCCCGACGCCGCGGCGGCCTGCGACATGGCGCTGATCCGCCTGGCATATGCGGCTGACCTTCCTGGTCCGGAAGAGGCGCTCAAGCGCCTGCAGGCCGGCGAATCGATTCCAGGCGTGCCCGGCCCCAGCGGCGGTGGTTCAGGCGGCGGCGGCGCTGTGGCCAGCATGGGCGGCGGCGTGACCGCCCAGGCCCGCCCGATGGCCGCGCCCCAGCCACAAGGCGAGGTCGCGCCAAGCCTGCAGTCCTTCGCGGACGTGATGAACCTGATCAAGGCCAAGCGGGACATCGTCCTGCAGCTCGACGTCGAGCGCTACGTCCGGCCGATCAGCTTCCGCCAGGGCGCGATCGAGTATGAGCCCGCCCCGGGCGCGCCGAACAACCTGGCCCAGCGCCTCGTCGGCCGGCTCAAGGAGTGGACCGGCCAGCCTTGGCTGATCGCCGCCCGCGGCGGCGGCGGGGCCGAGAG